>NZ_JAPCIK010000049.1:0-22611 GCF_025910115.1 Pseudomonas sp. RG1 | reverse complement strand
GGGAAACAGGTTATTCGGCAGGAAGTGTCAGGCGCTGGCCAGCCATCAATAACGCCAGACGACTCAAGCTCATCCACGGCGAACCCGCCGCCTGGCCCTTGATCTGCGCATCGATACGCTGCGCTTCGAGCAGCAATTGCGCCCAGCGTTGCGCCGAGTAGCGTTGCAAAGCCTTGCTCATCAGCGGCTTGCGCTTGTCCCAGACTGGCGGTTTCGACTGGCTGAAACACTTGTCCAGTGGCGTGCCCTGGCTGTATTGCAGGGAAATGTTGGCCAGCAGGCGCAACTCCCGCGCCAGTGCCCAGAGGATCACTGGCGGCTCGACGCCTTCACCGCGCAAACCCTCAAGCATGCGCAAGGCGTGGGCCGGTTCGCCGTTGAGCACCGCGTCGGTCAGGCCGAACACGTCAAACCGGGCACTGTCGGCCACGGCGGCCTGCACGGTTTCAACGGTGATCTGCCCACCTTCGGCCATCAGTTTGAGCTTTTCGATTTCCTGGGCGGCGGCGAGCAGGTTGCCTTCGACACGCGCGGCAATCAATTCGACCGCGTCCTGGCTGGCCGACAGGCCTGCCTGGGACAGGCGCTGACGAATCCAGCTCGGCAGCTGATTGGCATCCACCGGCCAGATCTGCACGAACTGGGTCTGTTGGCCTTCGACCAGCGCCTTGCCCCACTTGGTTTTCTGCGCGCTGCCATCGAGCTTCGGCAAGCTGATCAGCAGGACAGTGTCTTCAGCGGGGCGCGAGCAGTATTCGATCAGCGCAGCGGCGCCTTTGTCGCCAGGTTTACCGGACGGCAGGCGCAGTTCCAGCAGGCGTTTTTCGGCGAACAGCGACATGCTTGCGCCGGCCTGCAACAACGTACCCCAATCGAAATTGGCGTCGGCGGCGAACACTTGGCGTTCGTCGAAACCTTGCTGACGGGCAGCGGTGCGGATGGCGTCAGCGGCTTCCTGACACAGCAGCGGATCATCGCCGCTGATGATGTAGACCGGCGCGAGTGCGCCTTGCAGTTGTTTGCCGAGTTGCGCGGGTGCGAGCTTCATAAAGAAGGGCGAGCGGGGCGCCTGAGCGCCCCGACCGTCTTACTGCTGCGGGATTTCGAGCGGCGACTGACGCGGAGTTTCCGCCTCAGCCTTCTGCGCCGCTTCCAGCGCATCGGCTTCAGCCTTGGCGCGGTCGTTGGCGGTTTGCTGCAGTTGCTGCAACTGGCCCGGGGTCAGCTGCGACAGGCGCAGCATCATGCGTTGCACCAGCTCGCGACGGATTTCATGACGGGCGTCGTTGGCTTCCTGATCGGAGCCGACGAGGTTGTTGCCGTCGTGAATGAACACCTTCTGCACTTCGAGCTTGTCGCTAAGTAGGGACAGGTCTTTGTCGCCGCGGATGTCATAGCTCAGCACAGTGTTGACCTGATACTCGCCTGTGCGCCCGGCACCGGCATAGCTGAGAATGCGCTGGCTTTCCTGTTCGTCAGCCAGATACAGCTTGTACGGCGCGCCTGTGTAGACCTTGACGCCGCTGGACTCCAGCGTCTGACGCAGCTGTCTTACGGTTTCGCCATAAGCGTTACGCGCGCTCAGGTCGATTTCCTTGATCGACAGTTCGTTGGTGCCGGTACCACGCAACTGGAAACCGCAGGCGCTCAGCAGAACGGCGAGGCCCATCACCAGCAGATTGCGTTTGATCATTGTGTTGCTCCCCTTGAAACCAGGTGAGCCGACTCTGCGGCCCGAAAGGTTTTACTGGCTGCCAGGCGAGCCTGGCAGCCGATCCAATTTAGCTGGCGACGATGTTGACCAGTTTGCCCGGCACCACGATCACTTTGCGAATGGTCAGGCCGTCGACGAAACGCAGCACGTTTTCGTTGATGCGTGCAGCGGCTTCGATCTCTTCGCGGGTGGCGCTGGCCGGCATTTCGAGCTGCCCGCGCAGCTTGCCGTTGACCTGAATGACCAGGGTCAGGTTGTCCTGCACCAAGGCACTTTCGTCCACGGCCGGCCAGCCTGCATCGATCACCGCATCGGCGTGACCCAACTGCTTCCACAGTTCGTGGCTGATGTGCGGGGTGATCGGTGCCAGCAGCAGGGTCACCGCTTCCAGACCTTCGTGCAGCAGCGCGCGGTCCTGTTCGGTGCCTTGGGCGGCTTTTTCCAGCACGTTCATCAGCGTCATCACCTGAGCGATGGCGGTGTTGAATTTTTGGTTCTGGCCGACGTCATGGCTGGCCTGCTTGATCGCCAGGTGAATCGCACGACGCACGGTTTTCTGTTCGTCGTTCAGCGCGGCGATATCCAGCTTGCCCGGCAAGCCCTGGGTCACGTGGGCTTGCGCCAGACGCCAGACGCGCTTGAGGAAACGGTGCGAACCTTCAACGCCGGAATCGGACCATTCCGCGCTCATGTCAGGCGGCGAGGCGAACATCATGAACAGGCGGCAGGTGTCGGCGCCGAACTGGTCGATCATAGACTGCGGGTCGACGCCGTTGTTCTTCGACTTGGCCATCTTCTCGGTACCGCCGATTTCCACCGGCAGGCCGTCGGACTTCAGCTTGGCGCTGATGACCTTGGCTTTGCTGTCACGCTCAAGTTCCACGTCTGCCGGGTTGAACCAGGTGTAGGCACCGTTGGCTTCGCGACGATAGTAGGTCTCGGCGATCACCATGCCCTGGGTCAGCAGGTTCTTGAACGGCTCGTTGGAGCTGACCAGACCTTCGTCGCGCATCAACTTGTGGAAGAAGCGCGCGTAGAGCAGGTGCAGAATGGCGTGTTCGATACCACCGATGTACTGATCCACCGGCAGCCAGTGATCGGCTGCGGATTTTTCCACCAGGCCACCTTCAAAGTGCGGCGAGGCGTAACGGGCGTAGTACCACGACGACTCGACGAAGGTGTCCATGGTGTCGGTTTCACGCTTGGCCGGCGCGCCGCATTTCGGGCAGCTGCATTCGTAGAACTCGGGCATGCGCGCCAGCGGCGAACCGGCGCCGTCCGGCACCACGTCTTCCGGCAGAACGACAGGCAGTTGATCTTCCGGCACCGGCACGTCGCCGCACGTGGCGCAATGGATGATCGGGATCGGGCAGCCCCAGTAGCGCTGGCGGCTGATGCCCCAGTCGCGCAGGCGGAACTGGGTGCGCGAGGCGCCCAGCTCTTTCTTTATCAGCGCCACTTCCATGGCGTCGAACGCGCCGGCGAAGTCGAGGCCGTCGAACTCACCGGAGTTGATCAGCGTGCCGTGCTCGCCATAGGCGTCCTGCCATGGCGCCGGGTTGGTATCACCGGAGCTGGTGCGCACCACCGATTTCACCGGCAGGTTGTACTTGTGAGCGAATTCGAAATCGCGCTCGTCGTGCGCCGGCACCGCCATGACTGCGCCGTCGCCGTAGTGCATCAGCACGTAGTTGGCGACCCACACCGGCAGCTTTTCGCCGGTCAGCGGGTGCTCGACGAACAGGCCGGTCGGCAGGCCTTTCTTTTCCTGGGTGGCGACATCGGCTTCAGCGACGCTGCCGCCCTTGCATTCAGCGATGAACGCTTGCAGCTCGGGATTGTTCTGCGCGGCCAGGGTGGCCAGCGGGTGCTCGGCAGCGACGGCGACGTAGGTCGCGCCCATCAGGGTGTCCGGACGGGTGGTGAAGACTTTCAGGGTGCCGGCTTCGCCGATCGAATCGACGTTGTACGGGAACTGCACTTCCATGCCACGGGACTTGCCGATCCAGTTGCGCTGCATGGTCTTGACCTGTTCCGGCCAACCAGTCAGTTCGTCGAGGCTTTCCAGCAGCTCGTCGGCGTAAGCGGTGATCTTGAAGTAGTACATCGGGATTTCGCGCTTTTCGATCAGCGCGCCGGAGCGCCACCCACGGCCGTCGATGACTTGCTCGTTGGCCAGTACGGTCTGGTCGACCGGGTCCCAGTTCACGGTGCCGTTTTTACGGTAGATCACGCCTTTTTCGAACAGGCGGGTGAACAGCCATTGTTCCCAGCGGTAGTAGTCCGGCTTGCAGGTGGTCACTTCACGGGACCAGTCCACCGCGAGGCCGAGGCTGCGCAACTGCGACTTCATGTAGGCGATGTTCTCGTAGGTCCACTTGGCGGGCGCTACGTTGTTTTTCATTGCGGCGTTTTCCGCCGGCATGCCGAACGCATCCCAACCCATGGGCTGCAGAACATTCTTGCCCTGCATGCGCTGGTAGCGCGAAATCACGTCGCCAATGGTGTAGTTGCGCACGTGGCCCATGTGCAGCTTGCCGCTGGGGTAAGGGAACATCGACAGGCAGTAGTAGGTTTCCTTGCCTGGCTGTTCACTGACTTCAAAGGACTTTTGCTCATCCCAGAACGACTGGGCGGCGGCTTCGATCTCACGTGGCTGATATTGTTCGTGCATGGCTACTTTTGTACTGGATAGGGGTGGCCTAATCCTCTTCGACGGCGGCATCCGGGATGGCCCGGGTGCGCTGGAAGTGGAATGACAGGAAGCGCCGTAGCATACATGACCGCGCTTGGCCGAGGGAAACCCTGATTACAGCTGTTTGCCCGACCTTTTGGGCGACGAGGGCCGTTGGTCGCGGCGTGTAGCCGGTTCGTGCAGCGAAGCTAAGCTCTAATTGGGGAGTGAGTCTTATCTTCAATGAGGTGAGGGATGGTGGAGCAACGGAAAAAGAACGTAACGAAACCCGAGTTGTATGAAAGGTTGATCGATCGTCTGGGCATGGCGCTGGACGCCGTGAAAACCGCTGACCGGCTGCGCGACGAGCGCCCCCTGGAACTGGAATTGCGTGGCTTGAGTCCCGCCGAGTTCAAACTGGTCAAGGCCTATCTGGATCGTAGTGAACGTGAAACGCAGGGATGCCTGTCTCAAGCAGTGAAGCAGCTCGATGCAGCACATTCGGCCAAGGTCATCTGGCTCAAGGACAAGGCGCCGCGCAGAGACACCGGCAAGGTGCGTTCTGTGCAGGCCAAGTAAGCGCATGGCAGGTCATGAAACGGATCTTTTGCAACCGGATCCGGCCTACTGGTTGTAACGCGTAATCAACACTCTTAGGCTTCGGGCATCTTTGGAGATGCCCGATGCCCCTTCGCTATTTCATCAAACAACTTTTACTGCCGCCCGGCATTCTTTTGCTGCTGTTGCTGGCCGCCTGGTGGCTGCGCCGCTCGCGGCCGCGTCTGGCGGGTGTGTGTTTTGCCCTCGGCTTTGGCGGCCTGTGGCTGATGAGCCTGCCGGTGGTCGTGCAGTGGAGCGCCAAGGCGCTGGAACGAGAGCCGCCGCTGGCGCGGCAGGAATGGGCGACGCTGGCGCAACGCGCCGATGCGATTGTGGTGCTGGGCTCGGGGCGTGAGCGCGGTGATCTGGCCTGGGGCGAAGACCAGCCGACCGGCGTCGGCCTTGAGCGTCAGCGTTACGCCGCACGCCTGGCCAAGGCCTCGGGCCTGCCGATTCTGACCAGCGGCGGCCTGCATTACGGCACGCCCCCGACCGAGGCGAAGTTGATGGCGGATTCGTTGCGTGATGACTTCGACGTGAGCGTGCGCTGGCAGGAAGGCGAGAGCCGCACCACATGGGAGAACGCGAAGATGACGGCAGATATTCTCTTGCCCCAGGGGCTCAAGCGGGTTGTCGTGGTGACGCAGGCGTGGCACATGCCGCGTGCGGTGTGGAGCTTTGAGCAGGCGGGTTTTGAGGTGGTGCCGGCACCGGTGGGTTTCCTCGGTACCGATAACGCACGGCCATTTGGCGGCTGGCTGCCGGAGTTCAAGTCGATCTGGCAGAGCGGGCAGTTGCTCAATGAAGCGGTGGGGCAGGTGGGGTATTCGTTGTTTTACCGCTGAAGATCATTGTGGCGAGGGGATTTATCCCCGATGGCGCGCGTAGCGGCCCCTCTCTTACCTTCAGAAGAGGGGACTGCTGCGCACTCCAGAGGGGATAAATCCCCTCGCCACATTTCTCAGAGGGTCTTCGACATGCGGCTGGCCATCAGCGCCCAGCCAAACAGCAGCAGGCACAACACGATCAGCGGCCACGAACGCCATTGCAGATATGGCGTCAGGTCGTGCATCGGCACCACTTCGCCATACAACACGCCTTGTTCGAACTGCGGAATCTGTTCGGTGATCTGCCCGAACGGATTGATCAGGCCGGTAACGCCGTTGTTGGTCGCGCGGATCATCCAGCGTCCGGCTTCCAGCGCGCGCATCTGCGCCATCTGCAAATGCTGCAGCGGGCCGATGGACGTGCCGAACCAGGTGTCGTTGCTGATCGTCAGCAACAGATCACTGCGTGCCGACAGGCCAGCGGCGAATTCCGGATAGACCACTTCGTAGCAGATAAACGGTGCGATCTGGTAACCCTTGGCTTGCAAGAGCGCTTGATCCGACGGGCCGCGCGCGAAGTCCGACATTGGCAGGTCGAAGAACGCGATCAAGCCGCGCAACACGTCCTGCAACGGCACGTACTCGCCGAACGGCACCAGTTTCTGCTTCAGGTAAGTACCGTCGCCTTCGCCGACCACGGTGATGCCGTTGAAGAAGCGCCGCTCGTGATGCACGGTCTGGCGAATCGGCACACCGGTGATCAACGCCGATTTACGCTCGGCGGCGAAGTTGCCCATCATCGTCAGGTAGCCCTCGGCGGACTCCTTCAATACCGGCACGGCGGTTTCCGGCCAGATCAGAAGATCGACCGGTTTGGAACGGAAACTCAGATCACGGTACAGCGCCAGTTGCGCGTTGAGCTCGGCCGGGTCCCATTTCATGCTTTGCGCGACGTTGCCCTGAATTGCAGCCACGGTCAGCGGTGCGCCCGACGGGCTGGTCCACGCATGGCCCTTGAGCGCGATACCCGCCACCCAAGGCCCCGCCAGCAGTACCACGCCGGCCGCGATAAAACCTTTGCGGCGCGCCTGCAACAAACGCGGAGCGTTGTAGATCAGCGCTGCTGTAAGTGCCAGAACAAACGAGACCAGCCACATCCCGCCCACCGGCGCGAGCCCGGCCAGCGGGCCGTCGAGCTGGCTGTAACCGGAATAAAGCCATGGGAAACCGGTGAGGAACCAGCCGCGAAAAGCTTCCTGGCCGACCCACAACGCCGCAAACGCCAAGGCATCCGCCAGCGGTGCTTCGTTACGCCGCAACCAGCGTGCCCACAGCCACGCGGGCAGGGCGAAGAACCAGGCAATCGCCGCGGTGAACAGCAGCATCAGGAACCCGGCGAGCAACACCGAAGCGCCACCGAAATGATGAATGCTGTAATAGATCCAACTGGTGCCGGCACCGAACAGACCGAAGCCGAAGCACCAGCCACGGCCGAGCGCCTGACGCGGGCTCAGCTGACGCAAACCGGCGTAGAACAAACCGACCGCGAGCAAAGCCAGCGGCCAGATGTTGAAAGGTGCCAGAGCGAAGGTGGTAATTGCACCGGCCGCCACGGCCAGCAGGTTACCGGGCCAGCCGGGGCGGGTTGTCCAGCGCATTTCAGTCCTTAGATTTCTTACCGGGCGATTGGGGTCAGTCGCAGCAAATGAATCCGACGGCTGTCGGCGTTCAGGATACGGAAGCGATAGGCGCCGATTTCAGTGATTTCGTTGCGTTTTGGCAAGTGGCCGAACGCGCTCATCACCAGACCGCCAACGGTATCGAACTCGTCGTCGGAGAATTCGCTGTCAAAGAACTCGTTGAAGTTCTCGATCGGCGTCAACGCCTTGATCAGGAAGTCACCGCTGGGCAGCGGCTTGATGTAGCTGTCTTCTTCGACGTCGTGCTCGTCCTCGATGTCGCCGACGATCTGCTCGAGCACGTCTTCGATGGTCACCAGGCCGGCGACACCGCCGTATTCGTCGATGACGATGGCCATGTGGTTGTGGTTGGCGCGGAATTCACGCAGCAACACGTTCAGGCGCTTGGACTCCGGCACGAAGGTGGCCGGGCGCAGCAGGTCCTTGATGTTGAAGCTGTCGCCGTTCTCCTTGAGGATCAGCGGCAGCAGATCCTTGGCCAGCAGCACGCCCATCACGTCGTCATGGCTTTCGCCGATGACCGGATAGCGCGAGTGGGCCGAGTCGACCACGGCAGGGAGGAATTCGCGGGGTGTCTGGGTCGCCTTGATGCTGACCATCTGCGAGCGCGGCACCATGATGTCGCGCACTTGCAGGTCAGCCACCTGGATGGCGCCTTCGACGATGGCCAGCGCTTCGCTGTCCAGCAGTTTGTTCTGATGTGCATCACGCAGCAGCTCGAGGAGCTCCTGACGGTTCTTCGGCTCGTGGGCAAAAGCCTGGGTCAGTTTACCCAGCCATGACTTCTGCCCGTTGCTCGATCGATCTTCGCTCATAGCGATTACTCTGAATCCTTTGTTGTAACGATGGGGGAGTGTTCGGTTTCGTCATCCGCGTACGGATCGGGATAGCCCAGTTCAGCAAGCAACTCGCGTTCCAGTGCTTCCATTTCTTCGGCTTCGTCGTCATCTATATGGTCGTAACCGAGCAGATGCAAGCAGCCGTGAATGACCAGATGTGCCCAGTGGGCCTTTAGTTCCTTGCCCTGCTCGGCGGCTTCGCGTTCGACCACGGCCACGCAGATCACCAGATCGCCGAGCAGCGGAATATCGAGAAACTCGTCAGGCACTTCCGCCGGGAACGACAACACATTGGTCGCGTAGTCCTTGTGGCGCCAGGTGTGATTGAGCTCGCGGCCTTCTTCCTCGTCGACCAGACGAATGGTCATTTCCGAATCAGCGCTGCGCTGGCGCAGGGCCAGTTCGCACCACTGGCGGAACTCGGCTTCACTCGGCGCGCTGGCCTCGGTGGCGATTTGCAGATCCAGCTCAAGCATCGCGCGAGGCTTCCTTCGCAGCTTCGGCACGGGTCTCGAAGCGCTCGTAGGCCTCGACGATCCGCTGCACCAACGGGTGGCGCACGACGTCTTTGGGCTGGAAATGGGTGAAGCTGATGCCCGGCACGTCTTTGAGCACTTCGATCACATGGTGCAGGCCGGACTTGGTGCCGCGCGGCAGGTCGACCTGGGTGATGTCGCCGGTGATCACGGCGGTGGAGCCGAAGCCGATCCGCGTGAGGAACATCTTCATCTGCTCGACGGTGGTGTTCTGGCTCTCGTCGAGAATGATGAAGCTGTTGTTCAGCGTACGACCGCGCATGTAGGCCAGCGGCGCGACTTCGATCACCTGTTTCTCGATCAGCTTGGCGACGTATTCGAAACCGAGCATTTCGTACAGCGCGTCGTAGAGCGGGCGCAGGTACGGGTCGATCTTCTGCGACAGGTCGCCGGGCAGGAAGCCGAGTTTTTCCCCCGCTTCGACCGCCGGACGCACCAGCAGGATGCGGCGGATCTGCTCGCGCTCCAGCGCATCTACCGCGCAGGCCACGGCCAGATAGGTCTTGCCGGTACCGGCCGGGCCGATGCCGAAATTGATGTCGTTGCCGAGGATTTCCTTCACGTAGCGCTGCTGATTCAAGCCGCGTGGGCGAATCATGCCTTTCTTGGTGCGCAGGGCGACGGTCGCTTCGGCAGGGGCCGGGTTGTCGATATCTGCTGATTCCTGAATGAACAGGTGCACCAGGTCTGGCGACAGCTCGGTACCCTTGGTTTCCCGGTACAGGCGGCGCAGCAGGTTTTCCGCGGACGTGGTGAGTTTTGGATCGCCAATCAACTCGAACTGGTTTCCGCGATTGCGGATCTCGATGGCCAGGCGCTGTTCGATCAAGCGCAAATGCTCGTCGAATTGCCCGCACAGATTGGCGAAGCGGCGAGCCTCAAAAGGCTCGAGGAGAAAACGATGTGGTTCGATGGGTGCGTTCAAGGTCGTATTTAGCCGCCCTGGGGCAATTAGGATGAAATCAAGGATAACGCCAGTGGCGTGGGTGCGAAAGCTCTTAAATATCTCAGCCGATCAGCGCCGCTGCGCTTTACCTGTGGGAGCGAGCCTGCTCGCGAAGGCGGCGACACATTCAAAATTGATGTGTCTGACAGACCGCCTTCGCGAGCAGGCTCGCTCCCACAGGAGAAATGCGGCGTTATTGAATTAAAGAACCACGCAGTGAGTGCGGTTGCGCGGCGTCGATGTGCACGTCGGCGAACTGGCCGATCAGAGTAGGATTGTCGCAGCGAAAGTTGACGATACGGTTATTCTCGGTGCGGCCCTGCAGCTCGCCCGGGTCTTTCTTCGAGTAATCGGTCACCAGAATGCGCTGGATCGAACCGACCATTTGTCGGCTGATTTCGAAGCCCTGCTGATTCAAACGATGTTGCAGCGCGTTCAGACGTTCTTTCTTCAATTCTTCCGGGGTGTCGTCGGCCAGATCGGCAGCGGGCGTGCCCGGGCGCTGGCTGTAGACGAACGAGTAGGAGAAATCGAAGCCGACATCGGCAATCAGCTTCATGGTCTGCTCGAAGTCTTTCTCGGTCTCGCCCGGGAAGCCGACGATGAAGTCCGAACTGATGCAGATCCCCGGTACGGCGGCGCGCAATTTGCGCAGCTTGGATTTGTACTCCAGCGCCGTGTGGTTGCGCTTCATCGCCGCGAGAATTCGGTCCGAGCCCGACTGCACTGGCAAGTGCAAGTGCTTGACCAGTTCCGGCACTTCGGCGTGGGCCTGAATCAGGCTGTCGGAGAACTCCAGCGGGTGCGACGTGGTGTAGCGGATGCGGTCGATGCCATCGACAGCGGCGACCACGCGAATCAGCTCGGCCAGGTCGGCCAGGCGACCGTCGTGGGTCTGGCCGCGATAGCCGTTGACGTTCTGCCCGAGCAAGGTCACTTCACGCACGCCGTGTTCGGCCAGGTGAATGATTTCCGCGATCACGTCGTCGAACGGTCGGCTGACCTCTTCGCCACGGGTATACGGCACCACGCAGAACGTGCAGTACTTGCTGCAACCTTCCATCACTGACACATAAGCGCTCGGGCCGTCGATACGCGGCTCCGGCAGGTGGTCGAATTTTTCGATTTCCGGGAACGACACGTCGACCTGCGGCAGCTTGCTGCTGCGCGCGGCGTCGATCATTTCCGGCAGACGGTGCAGGGTCTGCGGGCCGAACACCACGTCAACGTACGGAGCGCGATCGCGGATCGCCGCCCCTTCCTGACTGGCCACGCAACCGCCGACGGCGATGACCATATCGGGGTTGGCCAGCTTCAGTTCGCGCCAGCGGCCGAGTTGCGAATACACGCGGTCTTGCGCGCGTTCGCGGATCGAGCAGGTATTGAGCAGAATCACGTCGGCGTCTTCCGCGCGAGCGGTGACTTCCAGGGCCTGATGTTCGCCCAGCAGATCGACCATGCGCGAGCTGTCGTACTCGTTCATCTGGCAACCGTGGGTTTCGATGTAAAGCTTCTTGGCCATGGATTCGGGTCGTCACGTGATTCAAAGAACCGCGCATTATAGGGAACAAGCCGTCAGGTTCCTACCGCTGTGCGTCCGGTGGCTATGCTATAGTTCGCGCCCTCATTTTTACCCCGATGTTATCCGCCCGCCATGACCAAACGCGAAGCTCCAATCTACAAGGTGATTTTCCTCAACCAGGGCCAGGTGTTCGAAATGTACGCCAAGCAGATCTATCAAAGTGATCTGTGGGGTTTCCTGGAAGTTGAAGAATTCGTCTTTGGCGAGCGTACGCAAATGGTCGTCGATCCGAGTGAAGAGAAGCTCAAGGCGCAATTCGAAGGCGTGGTGCGCAGCTTTGTACCGATGCATTCGATCGTGCGCATCGACGAAGTGGAACGTCTGGGCACGCCGAAAATCAGCGAGGCCCGGGGCGCGGTCGGCAATGTCATGCCGTTTCCGATGCCGATGCCTGAGAAGTAAGCACAGCTTTGGATTTGGAATGATGTTGTGGCGAGGGGATTTAGCGAAACGTCGCACCGCCCCGCTCGGCTGCGAAGCAGGCGCAATCCATCCAGCAATATGTGTCAGACAGAACCGGGTTGCAGGGTTCGGGGCTGCTTCGCAGCCCAACGGGGATGAATCCCCTCGCCACAGGTAATCTCCACAGCCTTTAGGGCAGTGGGGAGAATGGCGTGCGCCCGTCGGCGTTCTGCAGTTCCATCAGGTATTTGCGGAAAATCTGCCCGAGCACCTGAGTGGCGGTTTCGAGATCTTCGCGGGACATTTTTTCCGAGACTTCGTCAGCCGTGTCCAATGCCTCTTCAGCACCGTTGACCGCTGCCATCTTCAGCACGATGTAGGCCTGGATATTGTTGGCCTGCACGCCTTCACCGTGGAAGAACATGCTGCCGAGCTTGAATTGCGCCTGGGCGTGGCCTTGCAGCGAGGCCTTTTCGAAATAGCTCAGGGCTTGATTGAGGTCGCGCGGCGCGTTCTTGCCGTCGTAGTAGAACTCACCCAACTCGTACTGCGCTTGCGCGTCCCCTTCGTCCGCCGCTTTCTGGCAGGCGGCCAATGCCTGCGTGACGTCTTGCGGCTGAGTATTGAGGGTGCAACGACCCATCGCCGGGATCAACAACGAGTTGCCGCCTGCTTGTGCATGCGCGAGCAGGGGCTGAAGGAGCAACAGGCAGCCCAATGCAAGGGTGCGGCCGGTGCGGTTCATGGGAATCGACTTACCTCTGAAGGGCACGCGGACCCGTCGAGGGATCCAATAAGCGCGCATTATGAAATAAGCAGGGCCAACCTTACAAAGTCTTTACTCGTTTTTCTGCTGCGTGGGGAATATATCGCCCGATTCAGGCAGGATTTTCGCAGACGCGTCGGAAAAACCGAGCGGATGTAGGCGAAAGCTGACGCTGGCGATAGCCAACGTCAGCGGTACGGCGATTATTTCAATGCGGCGAAGGCACGCTCGGCGGCGTCCAGCGTCAGTTGCAATTCGGCTTCGCCATGGGCGATCGAGGTGAAACCGGCTTCGAAAGCGCTCGGCGCCAGGTACACGCCACCTTCCAGCATCAGGTGGAAGAAGCGACCGAACATTGCTGCGTCGCTGGCCATCACGTCGTCGAAGGTGACGATGTCGTCGGCGCCGCTGAAGTACAGACCGAACATGCCGCCGGCCTGAGTGGTCACGAACGGGATGCCCGCAGCATCGGCACGCTGTTGCAGACCGTCGAGCATGCGCGCGGTGTAGTCGGTCAGTTCGGCGTGGAAGCCCGGGCGGCTGATCAGACGCAGGGTCGTCAGGCCGGCAGCCATCGCCAGCGGATTACCCGACAACGTACCGGCCTGATACACCGGGCCCAGTGGGGCGATGCGCTGCATGATCTCGCGCTTGCCGCCGAAGCAGCCCACCGGCATGCCGCCGCCGATGATCTTGCCAAATGTGGTCAGGTCCGGCGTCACACCGTAGTGCGCCTGGGCACCGCCGAGGGCGACGCGGAAACCGGTCATCACTTCGTCGAAAATCAACACCACGCCGTGCTTGTCACACAGCGAACGCAGGCCTTCGAGAAAGCCCGGCGCTGGCGGCACGCAGTTCATGTTGCCGGCGACCGGTTCGACGATGATGCACGCCACGTCCTCGCCCACTTCGGCGAGCATCGCTTCAACCGCGTCGATGTCGTTGAACGGCAGGGTCAGGGTGTGTTTGGCGAACGCTGCCGGCACGCCGGCCGAGCTCGGTACGCCCTGGGTCAGAGCGCCGGAACCGGCCTTGACCAGCAGGCTGTCGGAGTGGCCGTGGTAGCAGCCTTCGAATTTGATGATGCTGTCGCGACCGGTGTAACCACGGGCCAATCGGATCGCGCTCATGGTCGCTTCGGTGCCGGAGCTGACCATGCGCACCATGTCCATCGACGGCACCAGCGAGCAGACCAGATCGGCCATCTCGGTTTCCATCGACGTCGGCGCGCCGTAGGACAGGCCGTGTTGCAGCTGATTGCGCACCGCGTCGAGCACGTCCGGATGGCTGTGGCCGAGGATCATCGGCCCCCACGAACCCACGTAATCGACATAACGCTTGTCATCTTCGTCGGTGACGTAAGCGCCTTCGGCGTGTTTGAAGAACAGCGGGGTGCCGCCGACGCTCTTGAACGCGCGCACCGGCGAGTTGACGCCGCCGGGGATGTGTTTCTGAGCATTGGCAAACAGGGTTTCGGAACGAGACATGATCGGGCTCTCAAATCAGATTTTCAGAAGTTCGTTGAAGGCGCGGGCGCGGCGGGTCACTTCGGCGCTGCTCTCGGCGCCGAACAAACCGTGGATCACGGCGAGCAGATCGACACCGTGCTCGACCAGCGGCGCGGCGTTATCGAGGGTGATGCCGCCAATCGCGCAGACCGGCAAGTGCAGCGTGCGTTTGGCTTCGTCGAGCAAGTCGAGGCTGCAACTCGGCGCACCGGGTTTGGTGGTGGAATTGAAGAAGCGGCCGAAGGCGACATAACTCGCACCTTCTTTGGCGGCTTGTTCGGCCAGAGCTATTTGCCCATGGCAGGTCGAACCGATGATGGCTTTCGAACCGAGCAGGGCGCGGGTCGGCGACAGCGGGCCGTCGGTCTGGCCCAAGTGCACGCCGACGTTGAGGCGTGCGGCCAGCTCGGCGTCATCGTTGATGATCAGCTGCGTCTTGTAGCGCTCGCACAGGTTGCGCAACGCCTCGGCCTCGCGCAGACGGCGGGCCTCGTCGCTGCTCTTGTCGCGGTATTGCAGCAGGGTGACGCCGCCGTCGAGCGCCGCCTCCACGTAAGACAGAAACTTGCCGGCCAGCAACTGGCTGTCGGTAATGGCATACAGGCCACGGAGTTTCATCGGGCAGACCTCACGACGTTACGAGCAGAAATCCAGCGGCAGGCGACGCGGCACGAACTGGCCTTTGCCCAGTTGTTCGGCATCGCGCAAAGTGCGCCAGGTGTAATCCAGCGCACTGCGCACGGCACTGGCCAGGTGTTCGCCCTGAGCGAGTCGCCCGGCCAAAGCGCTGGCCAGCGTGCAACCGGAGCCGTGATAGCTGCCCGGCAGGCGTTGGCAGATAAAGGTTTCGCGCAGGCCGTCGCGGCTGTACACGCGGTTGTGGATTTCAGTTTCGTCGCCATGGCCGCCGGTAATCAGCAGGTTTTTGACGAATGGCAGGAGTTTTTCCGCGCACTCGTCGGCCGTGCCTTCGGGCAGTTCGGCGAGGATGCGCGCTTCAGGAAGATTGGGCGTGGCAATGATCGACAGCGGCAGCAGACGTTCGCGCATCGCGTAGCCGACCTCGTCCTTGCCCAGGCGTCCGCCGCCGCCGGCACGCAGCACCGGGTCGCAGACCACTGGCAGGTGCGGGTGCGCCGAGAGCAGTTCGACCACGGTGTCGACCATCTCCAGCGAACCGAGCATGCCCAGTTTCACTGCGGCGACTTCGGAGTCGTTGAGCACGGCGTTGGCCTGGGCCAGTACCCACTCACGGTCGAGGACGCGGAAGTCAGTGACATTGACGGTGTCTTGCACGGTCAGGGCGGTGACGGCCGGAGCCGCATGGCAACCCTGCGCGAGCAGGGCTTCGATATCTGCCTGCAAGCCGGCGCCACCACTGGGATCGTGGCCGGAGAGACAGAGGACAACGGGGCGGGAGCTGTAGATATTCATGGTGCGCGAGCTTACCACCAAAGCTGATTTTGGGGTGTGGGTGGCAGAGCAAGATAAATGCAGGAGCTGCCGGAGGCTGCGATCTTTGACGTTCCTGACCATTCCAACAGCTCTATCTCGGTGCTTTGCCCTGGAACGCCCGTTCTAGAGCTGTTGTAGGAAAAATTTCCATGGTGCTCAATGGCCATCAACGGCTATGCTAGGCTGGATCCAAACAATCACAGGTAATACCGGTTTTACGTCTACTCAAAGGGAATGGGGGGCTTCCTGACACAACCGGACGAGCCACGCTGGGGCTTCAATGCGCTATTTGCTGATGTTGCTGTTCTGCTTGCCCCTTATGGCGAGCGCCGTCGAATTCGACGAATTCACCCAGAGCCTGCCACTGGGCCGATCGCTGCAAGTGTTCGAAGACCCGAGCGGTCAGGCGACGATTGCCGACGTCCGTGCGCAAGACGCCGCCGGCCAGTTCAAAGCCCACGACAAAGCCACGCTCAATGCCGGTTACTCGCGTTCGGCGTTCTGGCTGAAGATCGACCTGCATTACCGCCCGAGCAACCCGGCCGCCCAGCGCACCTGGCTATTGGAACTGGCGTATCCGCCACTCGATCACCTCGATCTTTACTTGCCTGATGCCACCGGTGCGTACCGACTGGTGCGCCAGACCGGCGATGCCTTGCCCTTCGCCAGTCGCGAGATCCGCCAGAACAATTACCTGTTCGACTTGCCGTTCAAACCGGATCAACAGCAGACGCTGTACCTGCGACTGGCCAGCGAAGGCTCGATCCAGGCGCCGGTGACGTTGTGGTCGAGCACCGCGTACCTCGAAGACCAACCGGTGCGCCTGTATGTGCTCGGCATCATTTATGGCGTGCTGCTGGGGATGCTGGTCTACAACCTGTTCATCTACCTGAGCGTGCGCGACACCAGTTACCTCTATTACATCTTCTATATCGGCTCGTTCGGCCTCTATCAATTGTCGGTGAATGGCGCGGCGGTCGAGTATTTCTGGCCGGACAACCCATGGTGGGCCAACGCCGCGACGCCATTCTTCATCGGTTGCGCCGGGCTGTTCGGCAGTCAGTTCGCCCGCAGTTTCCTGCAGACCAAGACCCACAGCCCCTGGCTGGATCGTTTGCTGATCGGCCTGATTGCCTTCAGTGCGCTGGTGATCAGCCTGTCGCTGATGACCAGTTACGCCCTGGCCCTGCGCCTGGCGACCACACTGGCGCTGACCTTCACCGTGGTGATCTTTGCCGCCGGGATTCTTGCCTGGTGGCGCGGCCTGCGCGTGGCGCGTTACTTCATCATCGCCTGGTCGGCGTTCCTGCTCGGCGGCATCGTCAACACGCTGATGGTGCTGGGGCTGCTGCCCAACGTGTTCCTGACCATGTACGCCAGCCAGATCGGCTCGGCGATCGAGGTGGCGCTGCTGTCGCTGGCGCTGGCCGATCGCATCAACGCCATGCGCGAACAACAGGCGCAGACCTTGTTCGACGCCGGGCAGAAACTTGAAGTGCTCAACCAGCAACTGGCCCACAGCAACAAGCTCAAGGATGAATTCCTCGCCACGCTGACCCACGAACTGCGCACGCCGATGAACGGCGTGATCGGTTCGCTGGAGCTGATGCAGACCGTCGACCTCGATCCCGAGCTTGAGCAATATCAACAGACCGCCGCCGGTTCCGCCCGCGACATGATGCGCATGGTCAATGGCATCCTCACGCTCACTGAGTTGCAGGCCGGCAAGCTCAAGGCGACGCCGGGCAGTTTCAGCCTGCGCGGCGTGATCGAAGCGTTGCGCGTGCAGTTCGAAGGCAATGCAGCGAGCAAGTCGCTGGACTTCAAGGTCGAGGTGCTGCCGACCCTGCCGGATCGCTTGCTCGGCGACAGCGCGAAACTGGCGCAGTGCCTGGAATGCCTGCTGGACAACGCCATCAAGTTCACCCGCGTCGGCGGGTTGGCGCTGCGCGTCACCGGGCGGCCGTCGGCGGATGAGCGCATGGCGCTGTCGTTTGCGGTGATCGACACCGGTATCGGTTTCACTGATCTGGGCGAGGCGACCCTGTATCAGCGTTTCTTCCAGCTCGACGGTTCGATGACTCGCGAATACGGCGGCCTGGGGGTGGGTCTGGCGATCTGCCGGCAACTGGTCGAGTTGCTCGGCGGCAAACTCACCCATCGCTCCGAGCCCGGACGCGGCAGCCGCTTCCAGCTCGATGTCGAATTCGAACTGCCGGTGGTCGAAGCGCCTGCGGATCAGCCGCCCCGCTATTGCATTCGTGCGCCGCAGGACTGCACGGTGCTGCTGGTGGATGACAACAGCGTCAACCAACTGGTGATGCGTGGCATGTTGCTCAAGCTCGGTTTCCGCGTGCGCAGCGCTGATAACGGCGCCGCGGCGCTGGACTGCCTGCAACGGGAAAGCTTCGATGCGGTGCTGATCGATTGCCAGTTGCCCAGCCACGAAGGCGCATCGCTGTGCTGCCAGATCCATGCATTACCAGGCTGCGCGCATTTGCCAGTGTTCATGCTGGCGCTGAGCGCTGACCGCGAACAATGCGCCCCGGGCGCGCCTATCGACTATCTGCACAAACCGGTGAAATTCGAGGATCTGCAGGCTGCCTTGCAGCGCCGCGTGCTCAGTTGCTGATGGGGTAAAAGCGCCGCAAAAACGGCGCCTATGACACTTTGTTCAAAAAAGCACCAGTGCTTAACTGGTGCCATTGCTGAACACGGAGCGCCGTCATGAACCTGCATCAGTTCGCCGAAACCCACGAAGTCACCAATCAGCCGCCGTCGCTGGACGGCGCCAACCTGTACCGCATCGACCTGCCGCTGCAGGAGTGGTCGCGGCGTTTTGGCGCCGGTTGGGCCGAGTCGCGCATCGATGCCTATGGCGCACTCGCGGGTGGGCCGCTGATGGAGGCGGGGTTTCTCGCCAACCAGAACAAACCGGTATTTGCCAGCCATGATCGCTACGGTCATCGCATCGATCTGGTCGAATTTCACCCCGCTTACCACGAGCTGATGCGCACCGCGATCGAACATGGCCTGACCTCGCTGCCTTGGGCACACCCGCAGGACGGCGCGCATGTCGCCCGCGCTTCGATGACCTATCTGCACAGCCAGGCCGAGGCCGGCAGTGGTTGCCCGCTGACCATGACTTTCGCCAGCGTGCCGGCCCTGCGCTTGCAGCCGGACCTGGCCGAACAGTGGCTGCCGAAAGTCCTCGCCACCGAATACGATCCACGCAACGTCGGCAAGGCGCACAAGGCCGGCGTGACCATCGGCATGGCGATGACCGAGAAGCAGGGCGGCACCGATGTCCGCGCCAACACCACCAAGGCTTACCCGGTCGGCGCCAGCGGCCCGGGTCAGGCCTATGAACTGGTCGGGCACAAGTGGTTCTGCTCGGCGCCGATGTGCGACGCCTTCCTGACATTGGCGCAAACCGACAAGGGTTTGAGTTGCTTCCTGCTGCCGCGCCATCGCCCGGACGACACGCGCAATCAGTTCTACATCCAGCGTCTGAAAAACAAACTCGGCAACCAGTCCAACGCCTCCAGCGAAGTGGAGTTTCGTGGGGCGCTGGCATGGATGATCGGCGAAGAAGGGCGCGGCGTGCCGACCATTATCGAAATGGTGGCGATGACCCGCTTCGATTGCATGGTCGGCTCCAGCTCGCTGATGCGCCAAGCGCTGACCCAGGCCAGCCATCACTGCGCGCACCGCAAGGTCGGCGGCAAATTGCTCAGCGAGCAGCCGCTGATGCAAAACGTGCTGGCCGATCTTGCGCTGGAGAGCGAAGCGGCGTTGGCGCTGAGTCTGCGCATGGGCAAGGCGCTCGATCATCTGGATGATCGCCACGAAGCGCAGTTCGCGCGGCTGGTGACGGCAGTGGGCAAATACTGGATCTGCAAGCGCGCGCCAGGAATGATCAACGAAGCCGCCGAATGCATGGGCGGTGCTGGATACGTCGAGGACAGCATCCTGCCGCGCCTGTACCGGGAAGCGCCGGTGAACTCGACGTGGGAAGGGTCGGGGAATGTGCAATGTCTGGATGTGCTGCGCGCGTTGTCGAAGGAGCCGGGTGTGTTGGATGTGCTGTTCAGCGAACTGGGCGACGGCCATGGCGACAAGCGTCTGGCCGCGCACATTCAGCAGTTGCAGGCGCAGTTCAAGGACACCAGTGACATTCAGTATCGGGCGCGGCAGTTGACCGAAGACATCGCGCTTGGGTTGCAGGCCAAACTGTTGCTGGAGGCTGGGAATTCCGTGGTCAGCGATGCCTTCATTGCCAGCCGTCTGAGCGGTGGCGGCCGCGTCTACGGCGCGTTGCCGCGTGGGCTGGACGTTGAAGCGATCGTCGCCCGCTCGACTCCACCGCTTTTCTGACCCACCTCAAATCTCCCCCTGTGGGAGCGAGCCTGCTCGCGAAAGCGGTGTGTCAGTCGACATCTTTATTGGATGATCCACCGCATTCGCGAGCAGGCTCGCTCCCACAGGGGACATCATTGGTCTGCAGATTTAAGTATCGCCACAACGCCACTGTTCCCGTGCGTCCACGATGCAGGCAAGATGAAGCTCTGCAAGTCAGAACACAGGAAGCTGATCGTGACCGAAGCGTTTATTGTCGTTCAAACCGCCGAACAAGCCGTGGATCGTCTGGCCGAGCTGCATGAGCGGGCCACCACTGCGCTGAATTCTGCCCTCAAGCGTTACCTCAAGGACCGCGTCGAGCCCGACGCCGAACAGCGTGCCCTGTTTCGTTATCCCGAATTGCGTCTGACCTACCACTGCCAGGGCGAAGTGCCGCAGACCACCCGCGCTTACGCCAAGGTGCAGTTGCCGGGCACTTACAGCGTCACCGTCACTCACCCGGCGGCGTTTCGCAAATACCTGCTCGAACAACTGACGCCGTTGATGCACGACTTCACCGTGACCGTCGAAGTCGGCGTCAGCCAGCAGAATATTCCGTATCCGTATGTGGTCGAGCAGGGCGATGAACTGGCCGGTTCCGGCGTCACTGCGGCGGTGCTGGCGCGGGTGTTCCCGAGTACCGACCTGTCCGCCGCCACCGATGGCATTGCCGACGGCCTCTACGACTGGGAAAACACCGATCCGCTGCCGCTGGCACTGTTCGATGCGGCGCGCGTGGACTTCTCGCTGCGCCGTCTGGTGCATTACACCGGCAGCGACTGGCGCCATGTGCAGCCGTGGATTCTGCTGACCAACTATCACCGCTACGTCGATCAGTTCATCGTTCATGGTCTGGAGCAGTTGCGCCGCGACCCGCGGTTCGTGCGCATGGTCCTGCCGGGCAACGTGATCATCGAGAAGAGCATGGACCACGGCGAAGCCTCGGCGATTGCCGCCGGTGTGGTCTGGCACCGTTACCAGATGCCGGCCTATCACCTGATCGCCAGCGATGGCCACGGCGTGACGCTGGTCAACATCGGTGTCGGCCCGTCCAACGCCAAGAACATCACCGATCACCTGGCCGTGCTGCGCCCGCATTGCTGGCTGATGATCGGCCACTGCGGCGGCCTGCGTCAGTCGCAGACCATCGGCGACTACGTGCTGGCTCACGCCTACATGCGCCGCGACGGCATTCTTGATCGTGTGGTGCCGCCGAATATTCCCATCCCGGCACTGGCCGAAGTGCAGCTTGCGCTTCAACAGGCAGCGGCGAATGTCACCGGAGAGAAAGGCGACGACTTGAAGAAACGCCTGCGCACCGGCACGGTTCTGACCTACGACGACCGTAACTGGGAACTGCGCTGGGCTCAGGAGCGGCCGCTGATCAACCTGTCCCGCGCGGTTGCGGTGGACATGGAAAGCGGCACGATTGCAGCGCAAGGTTATCGCCTGCGTGTGCCTTACGGCACGTTGCTCTGCGTTTCGGACAAGCCGTTGCACAGCGAAATCAAACTGCCGGGCTCGGCCAACGCCTTCTATGAGCGTGCGGTCAGCCAGCATTTGAAAATCGGCATCGAAGCGGTGGATCTGCTGCGTACCGAACTCAACTCGCTGCACTCGCGCAAACTGCGCAGCTTCGACGAGCCGCCGTTCCGTTAACGGTTAGTCGTGGTCATTTGGCGGTCGGGGCACTAGCATTGTCAGCCCTGATCGCTAAATGTTCTGTCTCTTATGTCCCGTCCCCCGCGTCCACCTTCCCGCCGTCCCGGCGTGAAGCCTCAGTCTTCTGCCCCGCGCCGTGTTGCCAAGGCACCACCGGCCGAGCCGAAACTGATCCTGTTCAACAAACCCTTCGATGTGCTGACGCAATTCAGCGACGGTGAAGGGCGGGCGACGCTCAAGGATTACATCGATGTGCCGGGGATTTATCCGGCCGGACGTCTGGATCGTGACAGCGAAGGTTTGTTGCTGCTGACCAACGACGGCCAGTTGCAGGCGCGCATCGCCGATCCGAAACACAAACTGGCGAAGACTTATTGGGTGCAGGTGGAGGGCGAGCCGACGGCCGAGCAGTTGCAGCGCCTGCGCGATGGCGTCGAGTTGAATGACGGCATGACCCTGCCCGCCGAAGCGCGGCAACTGGCTGAGCCGCAGTTATGGCCGCGCAATCCGCCGGTACGCTTTCGCGCGACCATACCGACCTCGTGGCTGGAATTGGTGATTCGCGAAGGGCGCAACCGTCAGGTGCGGCGCATGACGGCAGCGGTCGGATTGCCGACGTTGCGGCTGGTGCGGGTCAGGATTGGCGACTGGACGATTGAAGGGCTGGATCAGGGCCAGTGGCGGGAAGTGCCGGCGCGCTTATAAGGCGCCGGATTCGATCAGGCCGATCACCACACTCTTGATGATGAACGCGGCCACGCCCAGGCCCAGCACGAAAAACAGAATGAACGAGCCGAACCGCCCGGCCTTGGACTTCTTCGCCAGATCCCAGACGATGAAACCCATGAAAATGATCAGGATGCTGACCAGACCGGTCATCATCCACTCTTCGAACAGTGCTGGATCCATTGGCGATCTCCGGCGCGGACAGGGCTGAAAGGGCGGCGGCGAGTATACGCCATGGTCGGATGGCGGGGCATTGATCTGCGTCGCCTGTGC
>NZ_JAPCIK010000048.1:0-73732 GCF_025910115.1 Pseudomonas sp. RG1 | reverse complement strand
AGATGTGTATAAGAGACAGCCCACAGGTTGAAATGCATTCCCCTGTGGGAGCGAGCCTGCTCGCGAAGCGATTTCAGCTACGCAAATGAGTCAGCGGCAGTTCGGTGCTGTTGAGCACCTGATTCAGCACAAAACTCGACCGCACGCTGGTGACCCCCTCGATCCGGGTCAGGTGTCCCAGCAGCAATTTCTGGTAGTGATCCATATCCGGCACCACCACTTTCAACTGGTAGTCGGCATCCACTCCGGTCACCAGACTGCACTCCAGCACTTGCGGCAATGTGCGGATTGCCGCTTCGAAATTCTCGAAGCGTTCCGGCGTGTGCCGGTCCATGCCGATCAGCACATACGCGGTCAGACTCAGCCCGAGCATCTTGCGATCGAGCAATGCAACCTGGCGCGAGATATAGCCATCGTCTTCCAGCTGCTTGACCCGGCGCGAGCAAGGCGAGGGCGACAGACCGATGCGCTCGGCCAGTTCCTGGTTGGAGATACGGGCGTCGCGCTGCAATTCCGCCAAAATACTCAGGTCATACCGGTCGAGTTTGCTCATCAATCTGTCCTTGGTCGTAACTATTGCGGCGGATTATCTATCCAGGGTTAAAAATTGCGCAAGCGGTGTTTAATTGAGCAATTTTCGCAATCCTCTGTCGCGGCTTCAGGCCTATTCTTATTACCAGAATCACTGCTCGGTAACACAGTCCACGCGGCCCGCCCAATCAGGCCCGCCGCGGCCGCCACCCCCACCGGGGATGTGCCGGCCCCCGAGCTGCACACTGTCCAGAAGACGGCGTGAGGTGAGCCGACGTCAAAAGCGTCGAGCCAGGACGAAGTTCTCAGAAGGGAGGCCGACGGGTCTCCCTTTTTTCTTGCCTGCGATTTCATCTTGGCGCCTCAATAAATAAGTCGCGCGACTGATAACCTGTTGCAGAACCCGGTGGGGCTGTTTCGAGTCTCAGCAACAAGCCCTGCCAACGACAGGCTCCCGCAGTGAGGAAAAGCATGAATTCGCGCATCTGGCGTCTGGCCGGTGTTGGTTTGCTGTGTGTGGGTGTCAGTGCGCAAGCGCTGGCCGATGAGCCGCAGATTCGTGGGCCGGGCAACGGGCCGCAGAACGACGGGATCATCCGTGGCGACAACAGCCGTCAGTTCGAGCACAACGGCCAGCCGCATAACAATGACGGTCAATGGCAGAACCGCAACCGTGCCGATGAACGTCCGCAACCGCCTCGCCAGCCGGGCAACAACCTGCCGATCCAGCCGCGACCCGACGCCGTGCGCCAGACCCAGGAACCGCGTCAGGGTTACTACCGCGACGAGCGCCCGCAGAACGGTTACCACAATCAGCAATGGCAGACGCAGCCGCGTCCCGATGACAACCGCTGGCCGGGACGGCCGAACGGTCATGGCAATGGCTGGGGTCCTGGCCCGCAGTATCGTCCGGGCCATGTGATCGACCGTTTCCCGGATCGTGATTACCGCGTGCCGTATCGCGGTCAGGATTACTTCTATTCCGGCGGCTACTGGTATCGCCCGCAAGGCCCGCGCTACATCGTCGTGCAACCACCGCGCGGGATCCGCATTCAGTATTTGCCGGATTACGCCCGTGAAGTGTGGATCGGCGGCTCGCTGTTGTTCCTCGCTGCCGGCTCGTATTACGCCTATCAAGAGGCGACGCAGGATTACGTGGTGGTCGAGCCGCCGCTGCAGCAACCGCCGCAACCGCAAGCTCCGGGCTATGACGTCGAAGCCTATCCGGCCAACGGCCAGTCACCGCAGCAGGTGCAGCAGGACGGTTACCAGTGCTCGCAGTACGCGGTGCAGCAAAGCGGTTTCGACCCGCGCGCCGCGACCTATCAACCGGCACCCGAAGTGGTTCAGGCCTATCGCCAGGCGCAGGGCAACTGCCTGAGCAGTCGCGGTTATCAGGTCAATTACTGAGTGCGGGCGGCGAGCACTACTTCCTGTGGGTCAGCGTGCACCAGCACTTCGGCCTTCGGATAGGCCTTGTGAATCGCCGCCGCCGCTTGGTCGCTGATGCCATGGGCGACTGACAGGGTCAGTTCGCCCGGCAATTCCAGGTGCAATTGCACGAACCAGTGGTTGCCGGAAATCCTCGTGCGCAGGTCATGTGCACCGAGCACCCCCGGCACGCTGCACGCCAGTTCGAGCATGTGCTGGCTGACATCGGTCGGCAGTTCCTCGTCCATCAGCACCGAAAAACTTTCCCGGGCGATCTGGATCGCACTCCAGAAAATGTACACGGCGATTCCCAGCCCGAACCACGCGTCCAGTTGCGCAAAACCCATCGCGGCCAACACCAGCGCGATCAGGATGCTGCCGTTGAGCAGCAGGTCCGAACGGTAATGCAGTGAGTCGGCACGCACGGCGTTGGAGCCGGTCTGCTTGATCACCCGGTGCTGCAACATCAGCAGCGCGGCCGTCAGCAGCAGGGAAAACACGATCACACCGATGCTCAGCCACGGTGCGCCAAGCGGTTCCGGTGTCTGCAAGCGTTGGTAGGCCTGAAACGCGATCAACACCGCGCTGCCACCGATGAACAACGCCTGGGCCATGCCCGCCAGCGATTCGGCTTTGCCGTGGCCATAACGGTGATCATCATCCGCCGGGCGCAAGGCGTAATGCACTGCCAGCAGATTGAGCATTGAAGTGACGCCATCCAGCGCCGAGTCGGTGAGGCCGGCGAGCATGCTCACCGATCCGCTGAGCCACCAAGCAATCGCCTTGGCGACGATCAGCGTGCACGCGACCGCCACCGAGGCGCGGGTCGCCAGCCGCAGCAGGCGGGCGTGTTCGGGGCTGGAGGTCATTGAACGTCCTTATTCAAGCGGCCGGTTGCAGGCCGAACATCGCCAGTTGCTGAGTGCTGCCCTTGTGCTGGATCAGGCGCGGATCATCCAGAGGGAAATCTCGGCCCAGCTCGCTCTCGAGAATCGCCTGCAACTTTTGATTGTCGACCCGTCCATCCGGGCCAATGGCTTGCTTGAGCTTGGCCGGATCGATCTGCGCGGTGTGGCCCGGTTCGAAATAGATCGCCCCGGTGGCGAAGTCGACGGCAAACGCGATCAGCCCGGGAATGATGTAGAACAGCAGGCCGACGGCATCGAGCACGGCAATCGCCGGGTCGATCTTGCCGTCGATCTGGCCACGCCGGTCTGGGTAGAAAATCGAACCGCACGCCGACAGTTGCGTGAGCAGAGTGGCAACCAGAACACCGCCGATCAGGCGAGAGGGTAAGCGCATGGAAATGTCTCCTGAGTCATCAAATAACGAAGCTTCGTCTTGTGAAGTTAAGACCCTGACGAACGCCCGGCAGTTCGCCGTTATACTCGGCCCTCTGTTTGGGAGCCAGCATGATTTCTTTGCCGATCGACGATGTTTTACCCGCCCTGCGTGAAGCCCTCGCGTCACGCCACGAAGCCGTGCTCGAAGCACCGCCCGGCGCCGGTAAAACCACCCGCGTGCCCTTGGCCTTGCTCAACGAAGCCTGGCTGGCCGGGCAGACCATCGTCATGCTCGAACCACGGCGCTTGGCTGCGCGGGCGGCGGCGGAGCGTTTGGCCAGCGAGCTCGGCGAGCAGGTCGGTGAAACCGTCGGCTATCGCATCCGCCTCGACAGCAAGGTCGGCCCGAAGACGCGTATCGAGGTGGTCACCGAAGGCATCCTCACCCGGCGCTTGCAGGACGACCCGGCGCTGGAAGGCGTGGGCCTGCTGATCTTCGACGAATTTCATGAACGCAGTCTCGACGCCGATCTGGCGCTGGCCCTCAGTCTGAACGGTCGCGAGCTGTTTCGCGCTGAACAGCCGCTGAAGATTCTGCTGATGTCGGCCACCCTCGAAGGCGAACGCCTGGCGGGCTTGCTCGATGACGCGCCGATCCTGCGCAGTGAAGGGCGCATGTATCCGGTGACGATGCGCTGGGGCCGGCCGTTCCAACCGGGTGAATACATCGACCAGCGCGTTACCCAAACCGTACTCGAAGCGCTGCACGACGAGACCGGCAGCCTGTTGGTGTTCCTGCCGGGACAGGCGGAGATCCGTCGCGTACATCAGCAACTGGTCGACGCAATCGGCGAGCGCAAAGACGTTCTGCTGTGCCCGTTGCACGGCGAACTCGACCTCAATGCGCAACGTGCAGCGATCGATCCGGCGCCGCCCGGTCAGCGCAAAGTGGTGCTGGCAACCAACATCGCCGAGACCAGCCTGACCATCAACGGCGTGCGCGTGGTCATCGATGCCGGATTGGCGCGGGTGCCGCGCTTCGACCCGGGCAGCGGCATGACCCGCCTCGACACCCAACGCATCTCCAAGGCCAGCGCCACCCAGCGTGCCGGCCGCGCCGGGCGACTGGAGCCGGGCGTGTGTTATCGCTTGTGGTCACAGGATCAGCACGAACAACTGGCGGCTTATGGCAGCGCGGAAATTCTCTCGGCGGATCTGGCCAGCCTCGCTTTGCAACTCGGGCGCTGGGGCGTGACGCCGGGCGAACTGGTCTGGCTCGACGTGCCACCCGCCGCCGCGTATGCCCAAGCGCAGGATCTGCTGCAACGCCTCGGCGCCTTGCACGGCGACACGCTGACGGCCCACGGCCAGGCCATGGCCGAACTGCCGGCGCATCCGCGCATCGCGCATTTGCTGTTGCGCGGTCAGGCGCTGGGGCTGGCGGCAATGGCCTGCGATGTGGCGGCGCTGCTCGGCGAGCGCGATATCCTGCGCGGCGCTGGCGCGGATCTGCACAGCCGATTGGTTCTGCTTTCCGGCGAAGAACGTGCCGGTCGTGGCGCGCAGGGCGGGGTGCAACGCGCCCGGCAATTGGCTCGGCAGTATCGCGGCTACTTGCGCGGCAAGCCGAGCGAACCGGTAAACGATCCCGAGCATCCGCGCTGGCTCGGCGCGCTGTTGGCGCTGGCCTACCCGGATCGCGTCGCCCAGCAACGGCGGGCCGGTGGCGCCGAATACCGTTTGGCCAACGGTCGCGCGGCGCTGTTTGCTGAGGCCGACAGCTTGATGAAGCATGAGTGGATCGTTATCGCCGACCTCGGCAGCCGTCAGGGCCAGCGCGAAGAACGCATCTATCTGGCGGCGGATTTCGATCCGGCGCTGTTCGATTCGGTGCTCGCCGAACAAGTGCGCAGCGTCGATCAACTCGATTGGGATGAACGCGAAGGCGTGCTGCGTGCCGAGCGCCAGCGCAAGGTCGGCGAGCTGATTCTCAGCCGCGAACCGTTGACCGGTCTGGATGAAAACGCGCGCAGTCAGGCGCTGGTCAATCTGGTGCGGCGCAAGGGTCTTGAGTTGTTGCCGTGGACGCCGGAACTGCGTCAATGGCAAGCGCGGGTGGCGCTGTTGCGTCAGCTTGATCTGAGCACTCAGGACGACAGCCAATGGCCGGATGTCAGCGATGCGGCATTGTTGAATTCCCTGGAAGACTGGCTGATCCCGTATCTGGGCAAGGTCTCGCGGCTCAGCCATTTCGCCAACCTCGACCTGTCGAGCATCGTGCGTAATCTGCTGCCGTGGCCGCTGCCGCAGAAGCTCGACGAACTGGCGCCGCATCATTTGAGCGTGCCGTCGGGTTCATCGATTCGTCTGGATTACAGCGAACATCCACCGATTCTCGCGGTGCGTTTGCAAGAGCTGTTTGGTCTGGCCGATACGCCACGGATCGCCGGCGGCCGGCAAGTGGTCAAGCTGCATCTGCTGTCGCCAGCGCGGCGGCCGGTGCAGGTCACGCAGGACCTGGCCAACTTCTGGCGCAGCACCTATGCCGAGGTGAAGAAGGATCTCAAGGGGCGTTATCCGAAGCACTATTGGCCGGACGATCCCTTGGTCGCCGAAGCCACGGCGCGGGCGAAACCACGCGGCACCTGACCCGCAATGGCTGCGCGCCATTAGCCCATCCGTGCTAATTGCCCTTGTTTGTTCCGGCTCGCAAAATCGCCGCCTGAACAATAACCAGCCTTGTTGCCTGGCAACTTGCGCCCAAGGAACGGAACTGCCCATGACCTCTTTCTTCAAGCTCAAGAAGTTGATCTTCTTGTCGGCTGCGCTATTGGCCGCCTCCAGTTCGGCCATGGCCGAAGAGCCCAATCCGATTGGCGACTGGTGGATTATCTACGGCAACGGCGTGCCCCAGAAAAACATCATGTACGTCGCCGATGCGACGTCGGTGGTGCCTTCGCAGAAGACCAAAGGCGCGACCATGGTCGCGGTGACGCTGGTGTATGAAGAACCCGGCAAACCGATGATCGACGTCTACAACCTCGAAGCCCAATGCTCTACGGGCAAGATGCGTTTTATCAATGGCCAGTCCATCGAGCGTCTCGCCTACACCATGCGTCATCTCAAAGTTGCCAATCAGTGGCAAGCCCCGAAAGAGTTCTGGGTCCAGCAAGCACTGAAGTTTGCCTGCGCGCCGGGCAGTCGCGCGAAAAACGACATGGCCGCCGTGGGCAAGATGGAATACCTGCAGATGATCGAGATGCTGCAGCAGATGTTCTTCAAGCTCGCGCCGATTCAGCAAAAGAGCCAGATGATGGACAACATCGACAGCCTGCTCGAACTGAAGAAATAAGCCGAGGCATCCAATGACTTACACACGTTTATGGCTGGCAGCCCTGCTGGCAGGATTGCTCTTGAGCGGCTGTTCCACTATCGCGCAGAGCCGCTGGGAAGGCCGTGATATGCAGGAAGCACTGGACCTGTTCGGCACGCCCGACTCGATGGCAAAGGAAACCGGCCCGAACGGCGAACCCTTGGCCGTACTGACCTGGCACAAGTCCGCGAGCTGGACCTCCACCGAAGCGGCCGGCACTTCGATGACCCATACCGGCAATGGCATGGTGTACACCGAGCACTATCAACAGGTCGGCCACAGTTCTACCTGCAAGTTGCAGGCGAAGATCAATCAACAGAAGAAGATCGCCCAGTTCCTGATTGAAGACGGGCGAATACTGCATGGCAAGTGCGCCAATGTCCGCTATGTTCCGGGCTACGTTCCGCCCGGCTTATAAGGGCAAAGCGCTCAGGGCGCAGCGGGCAGGAGGAACCGCGCAATCACCGGCAAATGGTCGGAGATGCGCAAGGTATCGTCCTGCCGCACCTGCGCTTGCAGGCGTTTGAGCTTCGGGCTGTAGAACAGATAATCCACCGTGCGATCCGGGCCGTTGAGGCCGGGGTCGTTGGGGTAATGGGTCAGCCATTTGGCTCGATCGATACCGCCGGCCTCGTTGTTGGTCGGGATCATCGGGTACTTGTCCCACAGCAGATGCAGTTCGCTGTCGGCAGAGTAGGGCGTGCGGCGCTCGACCGGCAGGCGTCGATACTGGCCCAGCGGCAGCAGATTGAAATCGCCACCGATCAGCCACGGCAGGCCTTGGCTTTCATATTTGTCGAGGATTTTGGCCACGGCAGCCACTTGCGCCTGCACGTTGCCGTCCGCCTGGCTGGCGCGCTGCAAGTGGGTGTTGAACACGGTCAGTTGTCCGCCATCGCTGAGCGGCAGTTTGACTGCGAGCAAAGCGTCTTTGGGCTGGAACTGGCGGCTGATGAAGTTGCTCGGGGCCACGGGCAGTTGCAGGCGTTCGGCGTGTTCGATGCGATAGCGGCTCAGCGTGGCCAACTGGCGGCCGACGCTGCCGTAGATATGGGGCTCGGGGACAAAATCGGCTTTCCAGTCGAAGGCGCTGGTGCTGCATGGATACAGATCGGCGACGCGTTCCTGCAACAGTTTGAGCTGGTTCTGGTAATCGCTGGCCTTGGCGCCGTCATCGAGCTCCTGCAACAGCACCACATCCGGTTGTTCGTCACGGATCACCCGCGCTACTTCGTCGAGGCTGAAGGCCATGTCTTCGGCGGTCGGCGCTTCGTCGTCGCCCTGAGCCAGGTCGTTCCAGAATACGTAGCGCTTGCCGGCGAGGAACTGCACGTTCCAGGTCATGACTTTCAGCGCTTGCCCGGGCACCAGTGTCGGCGCGGTGGTGCCGCAACTGACCGGCAGGGTTTCGCGGGCATCGGGGCGCCAGGTCAGGCTGAACAGCAGCACACCGAACAGGACGACGGCGAGGATGACGAGGAGCAGGGTGTAGCGCAGCAGACGGGTCATGGCTCGGCTTATAGCGTTACAGAAAGTGGCCCCGAGCATACCTGACGGCAGCGACGAAGCCCAAGCACGGCGCGGTCAGACTGCGCCGTTACGTTTGTCAGGCAATTCGCTGATCAGCATGAACAGGCGGAACAGCACCACGCTGGTGAACAGTTGCAGGAAGCTGTGGGCGCTGTCGATCAGCCCGGCAATCAGCGGATTCTGCGGTTCGGGGTACACCGCCAGCGTCGCGCCCTTGAGCAGCCACAACGGTGTCATCACGCAGAGAATGCACAGCAGGATGCGCCAGAAGTGCCCACGGGTCAGGCGCAGACTTTCCTTCATCGCCTGCAACGGTCCGAGGCCGCGCAGCACCAGCAGGTATTCGGCGAAGGCGAGCATGACCATCAGCATCAGGCCGGGCAGGAAGTACAGCGACAGGCCGAGCAGAATCAGCAAGGTATTGAGCGCGGTGAGCACCGCGAAGCGAGGCCACAGGGTGGCGGCCATCGCCAGCAGGTCACGGTTGCGCGGCGACTCGCCACGGCTGCGCGCATCGAGAAACAGGATCAGCGCGGCGGTGTACAGCGGATACACCAGCAGGCCGACGATGATGCTGACGCCGGCGAAGGTGTCCGGCCCGGTGGCGTGATCGACCGCCTGCTGCAAGAAGGCTTCGACAATCACCAGCGGCAGGCACAACTGCACGATGCTGCCCAGATGGCGTTTGAAAAAATACAAAGAGTCGCGCAGTACTTCGAGGGCATTCATCAGTCGGTATCGCAGGTCGAAAACAGTGGCTCACTTTAACCGATGCAACGCGGGCCGACACAAACGTAAACATTCGGTAAAGGTCATTGAAACGTTTTGTCACTGTCTCCATTACAGGAGAGCACCACGCTCAGAGTGGGCGCGGGCACGTTATTACCGGCAATCTACGAGGTCGCCATGAACAGCGAAGAGCAAACCCTGATCGATGGACTGTTTTCCCGGCTGCAACAGGCCGAAACGGAGGCAGCCCCGCGCGACGCCCAGGCCGAGGCGCGGATCAAGGAACACCTGACGCGCCAACCGGCGGCAGGCTATTTCATGACCCAGGCGATTCTGGTGCAAGAGGCCGCGCTGAAAAGCCTCGATGAGCAGAACAAGCAACTGACTCAGCAAGTCCAGCGTCTGCAGGCCGAACTGCAATCGGCCAAGGCCCAGAGCGGCGCACCGGCATCCAGCGGTGGCGGTGGCTTCCTGTCGAGTATCTTTGGCGGCGGCAATTCACGTCCGGCGCCGAGCCAGAGCGCCGCACCGTCGTCCTCCGGCGGCTGGCGTGAACCGGCACCGCAGCAGAGCTACCAGACTCCGGCACCGCAACAGAACTTCGGCGCCGCGCCGCCCAACTATGCGCAGCAGGCAGCCCCGGCGGCGGGCAACAGCTTCCTCGGCGGCGCGCTGAAAACCGCCGCAGGCGTGGCCGGTGGTGTGATGTTGGCGCAGGGCATCAGCAGCCTGTTCCACCACAATCAGCAACCGGAAGAAATCGTCGAGGTCATCAAGGAAGAACCGGCGCAGGTCGCCGACCAGAGCAACAACGGCTGGGGCGATGATCAGCGCGTGGCGGACAACGGCTTCTCGGGCAATGACCAGGGCGGTTTCAGCGACGCCGATTACAGCAGCGACAATTCGTCGTTCTTCGATGACGACGACTCCTTTGTCTGACATCGTCTTTGAAGGCTGGCATAGCCTCTGAAGGCTGACATAGACACTGTGGTGAGGGGATTCATCCCCGCTGGGCTGCGCAGCAGTCCTCGCTTTAATCAGGAAAAGCGGGGCTGCTCCGCAGCCCAGCGGGGATAAATCCCCTCACCACAACACCGTTTGTCAGGGACACCTCGGCGCCAGCTGGTGATTATTCGCTGAATCTTTCTCTTGGCTGGCATACTGAGCGCCTTTTTCAGGCCTGATCGCCTGACCCCGCTTCGTGCGCTTGCGCGCTCACAGGAACTCCGGTGAAAAAAATCGCAGTGTTCGCCGATGTGCAGAACCTCTACTACACCGTGCGTCAGGCCTATGGTTGCCACTTCAACTACGCCGCATTGTGGGCCGACATCAGCAAGAACGGACAGATCGTCGAGGCTTACGCCTACGCGATCGACCGTGGCGACAGCAAGCAGCAGCAGTTTCAGCAGATCCTGCGCAACCTCGGTTTCACCGTGAAGCTCAAGCCCTACATCCAGCGCAGCGACGGCTCGGCCAAGGGCGACTGGGATGTCGGCATTACCCTGGACATCATGGACGCCGCCGACCATGTCGACGAAGTGGTGCTGGCCTCCGGTGACGGCGATTTCGACATGCTGCTCGAACGCATCATCAACAAGCACGGCGTGCAAGCGGTGGCCTACGGCGTCCCCGGCCTGACCGCCAACTCGCTGATCCGCGCCGCCAGCCGTTACGTGCCGATCGAAGGCGCGCTGCTGTTAAAGAATTAAGCTCAAGAACTGATCTGTACGGAGTTGAACCCGGTTTGGAACGCATTGCAGTCATCGACTTTGAAACCACCGGCCTGTCGCCGAACAGCAGCTGCCGCGCCACGGAAATTGCCGTGGTGATGCTGGAAAACGGCCGCATCGTCGAGCGTTACCAGAGCCTGATGAACGCTGGGGTGCGCGTCCCCGCGTTCATCGAGCAACTGACCGGCATCAGCAACGCCATGCTGCGCGCCGCGCCGCCGGCCGAGCGGGTGATGGAAGAGGTCAACGAGTTCGTCGGTTGTACGCCGCTGTTGGCGCACAACGCCTCGTTCGACCAGAAGTTCTGGGATTTCGAACTGGGGCGGATCAAGCGCACACGCCTGCAGAATTTCGCCTGTTCGCTGCTGCTGGCGCGGCGCCTGATGCCGGCGGCGCCGAATCACAAGCTCGGCACGCTCACCACGTTCGCGCAGTTGCCGCATACCGGCCAGGCTCACCGGGCCATGGCCGACGCCGAGATGGCGGCCAATCTGATGGCGCATCTGGCGCAAGAGTTGCGCGGCAAGCACGGGGTGCGCGAGTTGAATCACGACCTGTTGTGCAAGTTGCAGAAAGTCCCTGCGGCGAAAGTCGGCGAGCATTTGCAGCGTTATCGCTGATTCCAGGCACTCCGACTGATCGTTCCCACGCTCTGCGTGGGAATGAAGTCCAGGACGCTCGGCGTCCCTTTCAAAGCCGAACGCAGAGCGTCCGTTGAGGCATTCCCACGCGGAGCGTGGGAACGATCCAAGATGGATGTCTGCTGATGCACCGCCTTCGCGAGCAAGCTCGCTCCCACAAGGACCTTGTCGGTCTCAGCTGCTTTCATGCAAAAGTGTACCGGCGCGAAAAACAGGTTTTGTAACTTATTTTTGCGCGGCGGTCTTTCTAGAATGACCGGTCCACAGAAGTCTGACTGTCGAGCTGCCCATGCCTGCCTTGCGCCGTTTTTCCCTGCCATTGATCGCTGCGTTTTTTGCGTTGTACGTGATTTGGGGGTCGACCTATCTGGTGATCCGCATCGGCGTCGAATACTGGCCGCCGCTGTTGCTGGCCGGGGTGCGCTTTGTCATTGCCGGCAGCTTGATGTATGCCTGGCTGCGCTGGCGCGGGGCTGCGGCGCCGACCTGGGCGCAGTGGAAAGCGGCGGGGCTGGTCGGCATTCTGCTGCTCAGTTTTGGTAATGGCGCGGTCAGCGTGGCCGAGCACACTGGTGTGGCTTCCGGCGTCGCCGCGCTGGCGGTGGCGACGGTGCCACTGTTCACCTTGTTGTTCGGCTACTTCTGGGGCGCGCGCAATACGCGGCTGGAGTGGGCCGGTGTGGCGTTGGGGATTATTGGCATCGCCATGCTCAACATGGGTTCCAACCTGCAATCGAGCCCGCTCGGCGCGATGTTGCTGATCTTCGCGGCGGCGAGCTGGGCGTTCGGTTCGGTTTGGAGCAAGCATCTGCCGCTGCCAGCAGGGGCGATGGCCAGCGCTGTGGAAATGCTCGTCGGCGGCGTGGTCTTGCTGATCGGCAGTGCGCTGAGCGGCGAGCACCTGCAAGCCATGCCGCCGCTCGAAGGGTGGCTGGCGCTGGCCTATCTGATCTTCTTTGGCTCGATCATCGCCTTCAATTCCTACATGTATCTGCTCAAACACGTGCGCCCGGCGGCAGCGACCAGTTATGCCTACGTCAACCCGGCGGTGGCGGTGTTGCTCGGTGTGGTGTTTGTCGGCGAGACCATCGGCATCGAAGAAGCGCTGGCGATGCTGGTGATCATCAGCGCGGTGCTGCTGATCAGCCTGCCGCAGTGGCGTCGACCTGCGCAGCCACCCGTGGAAGAGGCGAAAGCCGTTCCGACGGAAGCGCGTACGAATTAGGGTAAACTGCGCGGCATTGCATCCCCGCGTCATTTTTTCCTACGGTACTCCCATGACTTTCGCCTCCCTTGGCCTGATCGAACCCTTGCTGCGCTCCCTCGAGACGCTCGGCTACCAGACCCCGACGCCGGTGCAGGCGCAAGCCATTCCGGCGGTGCTGGCCGGTCGCGACCTGATGGCAGCCGCCCAGACCGGCACCGGTAAAACTGCCGGTTTCGCCTTGCCGCTGTTGCAGTTGCTGGCCATGGAAGGGCCGAAAGTCACCGCCAACTCGGCGCGTGCGCTGATTCTGGTGCCGACCCGCGAGTTGGCCGAGCAGGTCCACGAAGCCGTGCGCCAGTACGCGGAAAATCTGCCGCTGCGTACTTACGCGGTGTATGGCGGTGTCAGCATCAACCCGCAGATGATGAAGCTGCGCGGCGGCGTCGATGTGCTGGTCGCCACACCCGGTCGCTTGATCGACCTGTTCCGCCAGAACGCGCTGAAACTCGATCAGCTGCAAACGCTGGTGCTGGATGAAGCCGATCGTATGCTCGACCTGGGCTTCTCGGAAGAACTGGCGAACATTTACCGCATGCTGCCGAAAAAGCGCCAGACCCTGCTGTTCTCCGCGACCTTCTCCGATGACATCCGCCTGCTTGCCGGGCAGATGCTCAACGATCCTTTGAGCGTCGAAGTCAGCCCGCGCAACGTCGCTGCCAACACGGTCAAGCAGTGGATCGTCACCGTAGACAAGAAGCGCAAGGCCGAACTGTTCGTGCACCTGATGCGCAAGAACAAGTGGAAGCAGGTGCTGGTGTTCGCCAAGACCCGCAACGGCGTCGATGCGCTGGTGGAAAAGCTTCAGGGCCTCGGTGTGAATGCTGACGGCATCCATGGCGACAAACCGCAGGCCACGCGCCAACGCGCACTGGACCGGTTCAAGCTCAGCGAAGTGCAGATTCTGGTGGCGACCGACGTTGCCGCTCGTGGTCTGGACATCGAAGACCTGCCGCTGGTGGTCAACTTCGATCTGCCGATCGTCGCCGAGGATTACATTCACCGCATTGGTCGGACTGGCCGCGCGGGTGCCACCGGTGAGGCGATTTCGCTGGTGTGTGCCGATGAAGTGAACATGCTCTCGGCGATCGAAATGCTGACGCGGCAGAACCTGAAGCGCCAGAACGAACCGGATTTCGAACCCGAGCACCGCGTGCCGGACACCGACGCCAGCGGTCAGGTGATCAAGAAGCCGAAAAAACCGAAGAAGCCGAAAGCGTCGGGCGGTGGCGGTGGTAAACGCAATCTGGGCAAGTGGGTCGACAGCGGCGAGACCTCGGCACCGGAGCCATCGATCAAGCCGGTGCGCAAAGTGCCGGTGTTCAATACTGGACCGCGCAAGCGCAAGCCTTGAGATCAAAGATCAAAAGCCCCTCACCCTAACCCTCTCCCGGAGGGAGAGGGGACTGATTGGGGAATGCTTGAGAGTTACGTCGACGTGATATATCAGTTGTGAATCCCTAATCGACACGATCGTTCAGGTCGTGCATGACGCCAGACACCTCGGTCGGCTCCCTCTCCTTGGGGAGAGGGCTGGGGTGAGGGGCAGGGGCGACTCAGTTCCCGCGCCGTAACCATTCCAACATCCCAAACCCCGCCGCGCGCCCGCTGGCGAAACACCCGGTCAGCAAGTAGCCTCCGGTCGGCGCTTCCCAGTCGAGCATCTCGCCCGCACAAAACACCCCCGGCAGGGCCTTGAGCATCAAGCGCTCATCCATCGCTTCGAACCTTACGCCACCGGCACTGCTGATCGCTTCGTCCAGCGGACGGGTTTTCACCAGAGTCAGCGGCAACGCTTTGATCGCTCGGGCCAACAGCGCCGGATCGGCGAATGTTTCGGCATCGGTCAGCTCGCGCAACAACGCTGCCTTAACTCCCTCAATCCCCACCTGACTGTGCAGATGCTTGGCCATCGAGCGGGAGCCGCGTGGTTTGCTCAGCACCGCCTGCAATTTATCCACAGGCCGGCCGGGCAGCAGGTCGATGTGGACAACCGCTGCGCCATAGCGATTGATTTCTTCGCGTATCGGCGCCGACAGCGCATAGATCAGGCTGCCTTCAATGCCGGTGGCGGTGATCACGCATTCGCCCAAGCGCGGGATGTCGTCGTTCAAACCGATGGCGATGTTTTTCAACGGCGCGCCGGCGAATTTGCTCACCATCAGCTCGCTCCAGGCCTGCACCTCGAAGCCGCAATTGCTTGGCTGCAACGGTGCCAGATCCACGCCGCGCTTCTCCAGCGGCAACATCCACGCGCCATCCGAGCCCAGGCGCGACCAACTGCCGCCGCCGAGGGCGAGCAGGGTGGCGTCGGGGTTTACGCTGATTTCGCCTTGCGGGCTGGCGATGCGCAGTGCACCGCTTGCGTCCCAGCCGAGCCAGCGATGGCGGGTGTGGATAACTACGCCGCTGTCGCGCAGGCGCTTGAGCCAGGCGCGCAACAGTGGCGCGGCTTTCATGTCGGTGGGGAACACGCGGCCGGAGCTGCCGATGAAGGTTTCGATGCCCAGTTCATTAATCCACTGGCACAGCGCATCGGCATCGAATGCGCGCAGCAGCGGGGCGATCTGCGGTGCGCGTTCGGCGTAACGGGAGAGGAACGCCGGGTAGGCTTCGGAATGGGTGATGTTCATGCCGCCGACCCCGGCCAGCAGGAACTTGCGCCCGACCGAGGGCATGCCGTCGTACACGTCGACGCGGATTCCGGCCTGGCTCAGCACTTCGGCGGCCATCAGGCCGGCGGGGCCACCGCCGATGATGGCGACGTGGGTGTTGGCGGGGGCGGAATTCTGGGTCATGGGCGTGCGCTGCGGTATGGCGGGACAAGGCGCGCATTCTAACAGCGCTGAACCCTGTGGGAGACACCATGTGGGAGCGAGCCTGCTCGCGAACGCGGTCTGTCAGTCAATTAGATGTTGTGGGTGCTAAAGCTTTCGCGAGCAGGCTCGCTCCCACCGGGGCTGCGGTGTATTTCGAGGCTGGTTAAAAAATAAACAGTGCGCTGGGCGCCTTGGGCAGCATGGCCTGCAGTCCCTTTCGCTCAGGTTATCCACAGGCAGTTCCACAGCGATTGTGGGTAACGCAGCACGTTTCAATGACATCCGTGTGAATCCCACACTCGTTGCGCGCTGTGATGGAGGATGCCGTGGCGGCGGGCGAGGGCGTGGCGGTCCTTGCTGTAGCCGCCGCCGATCACCCCGACCACCGGGATGTCGCGGCCCAGGCAGTGGCGCATCACCCGTTCATCGCGCTCGGCTACGCCCTCGTCGGTCAGTTGCAGATAACCAAGGGCATCGTCCTTGTGCACATCGACGCCGGCGTCGTAGAGCACCAGATCCGGTTGATACAGCGGCAGCAGGTAATTGAGCGTGTCATCGACCACCTGCAGATATTCGGCATCGCCCATGCCTTTGGGCAGCGGAATATCCCAGTCACTTTCGGCTTTGCGTGCGGGAAAATTCTTTTCGCAGTGCAGGGAAACGGTAATCGCCTCCGGCGTGTCATGCAGAATCCGCGCGGTGCCGTCGCCTTGATGCACGTCGCAATCGAAGATAAGCACGCGATTGACCCGGCCGCTCTGCAACAGGTACTGGCTGATGATCGCCAGGTCATTGAAGATGCAGAAGCCGGCAGGGTAATCGTAGTGAGCGTGATGGGTGCCGCCGGCCAGATGACAGGCGAGGCCATGCTCAAGGGCTTGCTCTGCCGCCAGGATCGAGCCGCCCACCGCGCGCACCGTGCGTCGCGCCAGCGCTTCGTTCCACGGCAGGCCGAGGCGCCGTTGGTCTTCGCGGGACAACTCGCCGCTCATGTAGCGTTCGATATAGCTGCGGTCATGGGCGAGGGCGAGGATGTCGTTGGGACAGATCTGCGGGCGCAGCAGGTCGGCGTCGCGGGTCAGGCCGCTGTCGACCAGGTGATCGCGCAGCAGCCGGAACTTGTCCATGGGAAAGCGGTGATCCGCGGGAAACTCGGGGCTGTAGTCTTCGTGATAGATCAACGGCAAGGGCATGGCTTGTTTCGCGCAGAACCAGGGAAAGAATGAACGATCCTACCAGCGATGTAGACTCAACGGCATGGGAAATGGAGGGGACGATGGAGCCGATACTGGAGCTGCAAAGCGCGCGTTTGTTGATGCGTCAGTGGCAGGACGAGGATTTGCCGGCATTCGCCGCGATGTGCGCCGATCCACAGGTGATGCGCTACTTTCCAGCGCCGTTGACCCGGCTCGAAAGTGCCGCGCTGATCGGTCGCGTGCGCGGGCATTTTGCCGAGCATGGCTTTGGCCTGTGGGCGCTGGAGCGCAAGGACACGGGCGAGTTCATCGGTTTCACCGGGTTGGGCGTGGTCGGCTTCGATGCGCCGTTTACCCCGGCGGTGGAGATCGGCTGGCGTCTGGCCAAGGAACACTGGGGCCTGGGTTACGCCAGCGAAGCGGCGTGGACCGCACTGCGCGCGGGTTTCGACCAGTTGAAACTGGAGGAAATCGTCTCGTTTACCGCCGGGCAGAATGCGCAGTCGGAGAAGGTCATGCAAGCGATCGGCATGCATCACGATCCGCAGGATGATTTCGATCACCCCAGGCTTGCGCTCGATCACCCGTTGCGCCGCCATGTCCTGTATCGCATCAGCCGCGAACAATGGCTGCAAACCTTGCATGAATAAGCCGACACGGACGTTTACAATGGCCGCCATCGTATTTGGCCCGTGCCAGAACCTGAATCGTCCGCCGCAGCCAAGACTGCGCGGTCATTGCTTTGTGTGAGGAGAGTCTGAATGAGCCAAGTGCTGGAAGATCTGGTCGATCTGCTGACCCTGGAACCGATCGAAGAAAACCTGTTCCGTGGTCGCAGCCAGGATCTGGGGTTCCGCCAGTTGTTCGGCGGTCAGGTGCTCGGCCAGTCGCTGTCGGCGGCCAGTCAGACGGTGGAAGAGGCGCGTCATGTGCACTCGCTGCACGGTTATTTCCTGCGCCCGGGCGATGCCAAGTTGCCGGTGGTCTATTCGGTTGATCGCGTCCGTGATGGCGGCAGCTTCAGCACCCGCCGTGTGACGGCGATCCAGAAGGGCCACCCGATCTTCACGTGCAGCGCTTCGTTCCAGTACGACGAAAAAGGCTTCGAGCATCAGGGCCAGATGCCGGCGGTGGTCGGCCCGGAAAACCTGCCCTCGGAGCTGGAGCTGATCCAGCAGCGTGCGCACCTGATTCCCGAGCACATGCGTGAAAAACTGCTGTGCCCGAAACCGATCGAAGTACGCCCGGTCACCGAAAAGGATCCGTACAACCCGCAACCGGCCGATCCGATCAAATATGTGTGGTTCCGCGCCGACGGCGCCTTGGCCGACATCCCGGCGCTGCACAAATACCTGCTGGCGTACGCTTCGGATTTCGGCCTGCTGACCACGTCGATGCTGCCCCACGGCAAGTCGGTCTGGCAGAAGGACATGCAGGTCGCCAGTCTCGATCACGCGCTGTGGTTCCACAATGATCTGCGCGCCGATGACTGGTTGCTCTACGCGATGGACAGCCCGTGGGCCGGCAACTCCCGTGGTTTTTCCCGTGGCAGCGTGTTCAACCGCGCCGGGCAACTGGTCGCTTCGGTGACTCAGGAAGGCCTGATCCGCCATCGCAAGGACTGGGCATGAGCCTGACCGCAGTTCGCCATTGGGTGTTCGACATGGACGGCACCTTGACCGTCGCCGTGCATGACTTTGCGGCGATTCGTGTGGCGCTGGCGATTCCGCCGGAGGACGACATCCTCACCCACCTCGCGGCGTTGCCAGCGGATGAAGCAGCGGCCAAGCATGCCTGGTTGCTCGAGCATGAACGCGATCTGGCGTTGGGCTCGACCCCGGCCACCGGCGCGGTGGAGCTGGTGCGCGACCTGCATGCGCGCGGTTATCGCCTCGGCATTCTCACGCGCAATGCGCGGGAGCTGGCGCATGTCACGCTGGAGGCGATCGGCCTGGCCGACTGCTTCGCGGTCGAGGATGTGCTGGGTCGCGACGAAGCACCGCCGAAGCCGCATCCCGGCGGTTTGCTGAAACTGGCCGAAGCCTGGCAAGTGCCGGCCAGTAACATGGTGATGGTCGGCGATTACCGCTTTGATCTGGATTGCGGCCGAGCAGCGGGGGCGCGGACGGTGTTGGTGAATCTGCCGGATAACCCGTGGCCGGAGTTGACGGATTGGCATGCGAAGGATTGTGTTGAGTTGCGGCGGATGCTGTTTGCCTGACATCTTCGTCGCCTGAGCCGGCCCCTTCGCGAGCAAGCTCGCTCCCACATTGGATCTTCAGTGCACACATATTTTGTGCATGTCATAGAGCTATGTGGGAGCGAGCTTGCTCGCGAAGGGGGCGGTGGATTCAGAAAAAAACCTACTGATCAAACAACGCCTTCTGCCCCTCCGCCGACGTCAGCATGCCATCCCCGTCATGCCCGACTCCCGGCACTTCCACCAGCCGCTGATTGACCCCCTCGGGATGCCGGCGCAGTAAGTAGCCGAAATACATTTTTCCGCGCATCAACCGGTAAGCCCCTTGCGCCTCGGCCGCACAGCTCTTGTCCAGCGCCGGGTGTTCCGGATCGACGTCCTGCTGCCCGAGCAGATAAATCACCTCACGTTTGACGTAAGCGCTCTCGACCTGCAACGGCGTTTGCCCGCCGGCATACACCGGCATGTCCGCCAGGCCGTACTTCCAGCGATTGAAACCAGGACATTGCGCGTGATCGAACGCCACTGGCCGCTGCTCGTTGAAGTACGCATAAGAAGAAGGATTGGCTACCACATAGCGCAAGCGAATGCCGTTGGCCTTGAGCGCTGGCTGATCCTTGGCCAGCAGGGCGTAACGCTGCACCACCTGGCCCCCGCCAGAGTGGCCGAAGATCACGATCTGCTTCACGTCCGGAAACTGTTTGCGATCGCTGACCCGCGCGACGATTTCATCCAGCGCCGCGTAGGAACTCAGCGGATTCGGCCCGGTGGACAAGCCGCCGCCCATCCACTCGTTGCCCTGCCAGCGCAGCACTGTCGGCGGCAAGGAATACAGGGTGACGTCACTTTCATTGAGAAACTGCGGAGCGATCACCAGCGTGTGCGCAGTTTGCCCGGCGAGTTCGGCGGCACTTTCCGCGCTTTTGCGGTAGGTCTCGGCGTTGCGCAGGCGACCGTGAATGACGATCAGCACCCGCTCGATCTTTTCCGGTGCCGGGCCGATGCCCACTGCCATTTCCCCGGCCTTGAGTTGCAGGCGACCGGGGCTGATCGCATCGACGCCGGCCGCTTGCGCGGTGCCGACGATGAACAGTAACGCCACAAGCCATTTATGCATTTACAGGGTTTTCGCCGCGAAGGTGTCGCACTGGCTTACCTGGCCTTGCGCGAATCCGGTTTTGAACCAGCGCACCCTTTGCGCTGACGTACCGTGGGTAAACGAGTCCGGCACCACACGGCCCTGACCCTGTTGCTGCAAGCGATCATCGCCGATGGCGTTGGCGGCGTTCAAGGCTTCCTCGATGTCGCCCGGTTCCAGCCAGTTCAGGCGTTTCTGCGCGTTATACGCCCAGACGCCGGCGAGACAGTCGGCCTGCAATTCCTGGCGAACCAGCAAGCCGCCGTCGCCCTCCATCTGCCGGCCTTGCTGACGCGCCGCCTGCATCTTCGCCGAGACGCCCAGCAGCGTCTGCACATGGTGGCCGACTTCGTGCGCAATCACGTAAGCCTGAGCGAAATCGCCAGCGGCTTTGAAGCGCTGCGACATCTCCTGAAAGAAGGCCATGTCCAGATAGACCTTCTGGTCGGCCGGGCAGTAGAACGGGCCGGTGGCAGAAGTGGCCATGCCGCACGCGGAGTTCACCCGATTGCTGAACAGCACCAGTGTCGGGTCTTTGTATTGGCGTCCGGCCTGCTGGAAGATCGGACCCCAGGTGTCTTCGGTGTCGCCGAGGATAGAGCGGACGAATTCAGCCTGTTCATCGTTGGCCGGCGGTGCCTGACGGGTTTGCGAGGTGGGCGCCGGTTGTTCCATCTGCCCGGTCAACTGGCCGAGAATCTGCATCGGGTCCTGGCCGGTGAGCCAGCCGATGCCGACGATCAGCACAATAGCGGTCAGGCTCAGGCCCTTGCCGCCACCGAAGCGCATGCCGCCGCCACCGCCGGCATCATCACCCCGGGCGTCGACGACGTTGTCACTGCGTCGGCCTTTTTTCCATAGCATGTGGGAATCCTCTTTCTATTGCCGGTGATGAATCTGCTGGTGATGAGTGTTGCCGCTGTGTGAGTGTGGCGCCAGTCCGGTCGTCCGTCCATGCACACGCGCCCACATGGTGCGGGCCTGGTATTGACGGTCGAGCGGGCCGTGAATTCAATCCCGAGTGGAATTTCTTCCGTCGAATTCATGAACCCGCTGTTTCGACGGCAGTCTGTGATGTTGCACACTGGCCGGGCGCCGAAGTGGCGGGAATCTTGCGTCACGGTTTTGCTCAACGGCGGTTTCCCGGCGAAGAAGAGTGCAACCTGTGCGGTTGCTGAAAGCTCAGCCGACTATGATTGCCACAACGATTGCCGCCAGCGCGAACGCTCGCCCGGATTTTTTTCAGAGATTGCCAATGACCGTCAGCACCCCGCTCTCCGGTGTCAACCAGCCCTTCAAGGGGATTCTGCTGATTGTCGTGGCGACGTTCCTGTTTTCCAGCCACGACGCGTTGTCGAAATACCTCTCCGGTTTTTATCCGATCGTGATGGTGGTGTGGGCGCGCTATGTGGTGCACACCTTGTTGATGGCGGGGATTTTCCTGCCGCAGTCCGGCTTGCGTGTGCTGCGCACCAAAAAACCGTTATGGCAGCTCGCCCGTGCCCTGTGCCTGCTCGGCACCAGCCTGTTTTTCACCACGGCGCTGCTGTACATCCCGCTGGCCGAAGCCACGGCGGTCAACTTTCTCGCGCCAGTATTGGTGACGGCGTTATCGGTGCCGTTGCTCAAGGAACGCGTGACGCGCGGGCAGTGGATTGCGGTGATCTGCGGCTTCATCGGCGTGTTGATCATCGTCCACCCGGGCGGCGAACTGTTTACCCCGGCGATCCTGCTGCCGTTCTGCTCGGCACTGTTCTTCTGCTTCTACCAACTGCTGACGCGCAAGCTCGCCGAAGTGGACAGCCCGACCACCAGCAACTTCTTTGCCGGGCTGTGCAATACCCTGGTGATGAGCGCGCTGGTGCCGTTCTTCTGGCAGGTGCCGACGTGGACTCACGCCGCGCTGATGCTCGCGCTGGGCAGTTGCGGGATGACGGCGCATCTGTTCCTGACCCAGGCCTTCCGTCACGCCGCACCAGCCTTGCTGGCGCCGTTCGGCTATTGCCAGATCGTCTTTGCCGGGTTGTTGGGCTGGCTGCTGTTCAATCACACCCCGAGCGGGTTGACGGTGATTGGTATCGCAGTGATCTGTTGCAGCGGATTGGCGGCAGCGTGGCAGCAGAGCCGGCGCTGAAGAGCGGATCCCGGTACAACTTGTGGGAGCGAGCCTGCTCGCGAAAGCGGTGGGTCAGTCGCCATATTCAGCGGCTGACGTGACGCCTTCGCGAGCAGGCTCGCTCCCACAATGGGATGTATGCAGGCAGGTTATTCGGTAACGGTCGGAATCTTGCGCGGTGCCATGAAGTACATCCACGTCAGTGCGAGGAAGTACATCGCCGGAATCAGCGTGAACAGCACCGTGTAATTGTTGTTGGTGACGGTGAGGATGTGGCCGACGATCTGGGTCATGAACATCCCGCCGATCGCTGCGCACATGCCGCCGAAGCCGAACACCGTGCTCATCATGTGCTTGGGCGTGTAGTCCATCACCAGGCTCCAGATGTTCGCAGTCCAGGCCTGATGCGCGCCGATCGCCAGCGAGATCGCCGCCACCGCCACCCACAGATTCGCCGAGCCGGCAGCCATGACCACGCCGATGATGCAGCAGGCAAACAGCAACATCGACAGCAGCCGCGCCTTGATCGAGTTCATGCCGCGACCGATCAGGAACGAGGACAGAATCCCGCCGCCGACACTGCCGAAGTCAGCCGTGACGTAGATGATGATCAGCGGAATACCCATCTGCGTGACGTTGATGCCGAGGTTGTATTGCTGATTGAGAAACGGCGGCAGCCAGTACAGATAGAACCAGAACACCGGCGCGGTCAGCGAGTAGGCGAGGGCGAAGGCCCAGGTGCCGCGCATGCGCAGGATCTTGCTGAACGGCACGCGGGCCTGTTCCGGTTCGACTTGCTGCTGGATGTAATCGAGCTCCGACTGTTTCACCGTCGGGTGATCTTCCGGATTGAAGTATTTCAGGCCCCAGAACAACAGCCAGATCCCGCCGAGTGCCGCCATGCACAGGAACGCCGCTTGCCAGCCCCACACATGCAGGACCAGTGGCAGCAGCATCGGCGTGAACATCGCGCCGACGTTGGTGCCGGCGTTGAAAATGCCGGTAGCGACTGCACGTTCACCGGCCGGGAACCACAGGCGCGTGGTCTTCACGCAGGCCGGATAGTTGGCCGCTTCCGTCAGGCCGAGGATGAAGCGGCAGACCATGAAGCCGACCGCCGAGGTCGCCAGGCCATGGGCGCCGGTGGCCAGGCTCCAGAGCAGCACGGCGCAGAAGAACACGCGCTTGACGCCGACCCGGTCGATCAGGCGTCCCTGCAGGACAAAACCGATCGCGTAGCCGACCTGGAACCAGAAATTGATGTTGGCGTAATCCATCGCCGTCCAGCTCATTTCCTTGGCGAGGATCGGCTGCATGACGCCGAGTGCGGCGCGGTCGATGTAGTTGAGGGTGGTGGCGAAAAACACCAGCGCCAGCATGCCCCAGCGGGTCTTGCCGACAGCCATGGCGCCGCGGATCTTGTCGCCTATGCCACCCGTGGCAGTGCTCATGGCCGGAGCCATGCGGGAAGTCTGTGAAGGAATCATGTGTTCCACCCGTTTTTGGATTTGTTATTTGGTGTTCTTTTCTGTCGAACACCTTGCCCGGTGGTTAGTGGCCGGACTCGATGTGCAACCGATGTTGGGCAGTGAACAAAAAATCGTCAATTCGCCAAATCGCCTTAGTGTTCGATAATCGCACGCAAAACTAACCGGGTAGTACACTTTAATTTGCTGCGCGCAGGGATGCAGCCAATAATTTGCTCATCCTATAAAAGCGGCGCGGCTCACGCAGCCGCCGTCTCCAAACGGGAGTTGAAACATGCAGCCTTCCATTGCCACCGTTTCCTTGAGCGGCACCCTGCCGGAAAAACTCGAAGCCATTGCCGCCGCCGGGTTCGACGGCGTGGAGATTTTCGAAAACGACCTCCTGTACTACGACGGCAGTCCCCGGGAAATTAAACAGATGTGCGCCGATCTGGGGATCGCCATCACCCTGTTTCAGCCGTTCCGTGACTTCGAAGGCTGCCGCCGCGATCGCCTGGCGCGCAACCTCGAGCGTGCCGAGCGCAAGTTCGATCTGATGCAGGAACTTGGCACCGACCTGGTGCTGGTCTGCAGCAACGCGTCGCCGGACAGTGTCGGCGATCAGCAAATCCTCGTCGATGATTTGCGCCTGCTGGCCGAACGCGCCGGCGCCCGTGGCTTGCGCATCGGTTACGAAGCGCTGGCGTGGGGCCGTCACGTCAATACTTATCAACAGGTCTGGGACATCGTTCGTCAGGCTGATCACCCCAACCTTGGCGTGCTGCTCGACAGCTTTCACACCCTGTCGCTGAAGGGCGATCCCAGCGCGATCGCCGACATTCCCGGCGAGAAGATCTTCTTCGTGCAAATGGCCGACGCGCCGATCCTGGCCATGGACGTGCTGGAGTGGAGCCGGCATTTCCGCTGTTTCCCGGGGCAGGGCGAATTCGATCTGCCGGGTTTCCTCGCGCCGATCATCAAGAGTGGTTATACCGGGCCGTTGTCGCTGGAAATCTTCAACGACGGCTTCCGCGCCGCGCCCCCGCGAGCTAACGCCGCCGACGGTTTGCGCTCGCTGCTGTATCTGGAAGAGAAGACCCGTCAGCGTCTCGAGCAGGAAGCGCCGCCGGTGGCCAACCGTGAAATTCTTTTCGAAACGCCGCCGGCCAGCCAATACAACGGCGTTGAATTTCTCGAGTTTGCCGTCGACGAAGCGCTGGGCGCGAAGCTCAGTCACTGGCTGCAACGCCTCGGCTTTGCCAAGGCCGGGCAGCATCGCTCCAAGAGCGTCAGCCTGCTGCGTCAGGGCGATATCAACCTGATCCTCAACTCCGAGCCGTATTCGTTCGCCCACAGCTTTTTCGAAGCCCACGGCCCGTCGCTGTGCGCCACGGCCGTGCGGGTCAAGGACAGCGGCAGTGCGCTGGCCCGCGCGGTCGCTTACAAGGGGCAGCCCTATCGCGGCTTGGTCGGGCCGAATGAACTGGAGCTGGCGGCGGTGCGCGCACCGGACGGCAGCCTGATTTATCTGGTCGATGCGGACGCCGACGTGTACGGCACCGATTTCAATCTGTTGCCGGACGCGCAGACCGGCGGCGGCCTCAAGCGTATCGATCACATGGCCATGGCGCTGCCGGCGGACAGCCTCGACAGTTGGGTGCTGTTCTACAAAAGCCTGCTGGATTTCGAAGCCGACGATGAAGTGGTCTTGCCCGATCCGTACGGTCTGGTGAAGAGCCGCGCACTGCGCAGTCGCGACAGCTCGATCCGGCTGCCGCTGAACATCTCCGAGAACCGCAACACCGCCATTTCGCATGCGCTGTCGAGTTATCGCGGCTCCGGCGTGCATCACATCGCCTTCGATTGTGACGACATCTTCGCCCAGGTCAGTCGCGCCAAGGAGGCCGGTGTGCCGCTGCTGGACATCCCGCTCAATTACTACGACGACCTCGCGGCGCGTTTCGATTTCGACGATGAGTTTCTCAGCGAGCTGGCCTATTACAACGTGCTCTACGACCGTGACGCCCAGGGCGGCGAGTTGTTTCACGTCTACACCGAGCCGTTCGAGGGGCGTTTCTTCTTCGAGATTATCCAGCGCAAGAATGGCTATGCCGGCTACGGCGCGGCCAACGTTGCGGTGCGGCTGGCGGCGATGGCCAAATCGCGCAGCGGTGCGGTGCGTCAGGCGAAGTTGTAGGGAATTCGTAAACGCGGGATCAAACACCGGCTGCGCGGCTTCCTTCACTGTCCCGCGCGGCCCATAATCGCCGCTTGTGCAGTGATGGCCGTGAGCCCGCGATGACCATGAATTCAGAACTTTCCGCCGCTGCTGTCGAGTCCGACGCAGTGCCGCGCAAGAGTCGCAAGAACAACCCGGAAAAGACCCGCGAGAACATTCTGCAGGAGGCGATCGTCGAGTTCGTCCAGCAGGGCTTGTCCGGTGCCCGCGTCGACGCGATTGCCGAGCGTATCCACACCTCCAAGCGCATGATTTATTACTACTTCGGCAGCAAGGAGCAGTTGTACGTCGAGGTGCTGGAGAAGCTTTACGGCGATATCCGCAGCACGGAAAACCGCCTGCATCTGGACGAACTGCCGCCCGAGTTGGCGATCCGCCGACTGGTGGAATTCACCTTCGATCACCATGACCACAACGTCGATTTCGTGCGCATTGTCAGCATCGAAAACATCCACAACGCCGAGTATGTAAAGCGTTCCGATGCGATCAAGGCGCTGAACAACACGATCCTCGACACCTTGGGCGGGATTCTGCAACGAGGCGCGGACGAAGGTTTGTTCCGGCGTGGCATCGATGCGCTGGACGTGCACCTGCTGATCAGTTCGTTTTGCTTCTATCGCGTGTCGAACCGCCACACGCTGGGAGAAATCTTCCAGATCGACCTGCCGGACGAAACCATCAAGCAGCGCCACCGCGAGATGATCTGCGAATCGGTGTTGCGCTACCTGAAGGCCTGACTCGATCTCCCTGTGGGAGCGAGCCTGCTCGCGAAAGCGGTGTGTCAGTCGCCCTGTTCGTTGACTGAATCGACGCCTTCGCGAGCAGGCTCGCTCCCACAAGAGTTACCCTGTTGTTCAGCCATTCATGCTCTGAAAATGCTCGAGCATGCGCTGCGCATCCGCCACCACGCCGCTGAACAGTTCAAACGCCTTCACCGCCTGAAACACCGCCATGTTGCCGCCATCCAGCGTGCGGCAACCCAAGGCGCGGGCGTCGCGCAGCAGTTCGGTTTCCAGCGGGAAATACACAATCTCCGCGACCCACATTGCCTTGCGCAGCAACCCGGCCGGCACCGGAGAGCCCGGCAGCTTGGCCATGCCCATCGGCGTGGTGTTGACCAGACCATCGGCCTGCGCCAGCGCCCTGGGCAAATCCGCTCCGGCCTGTGCGCGACTGGGGCCGAAATGTTGATTCAGATTGTTTGCCAGGCTCTCGGCACGCTCGCGGTCGACATCAAAAATCGTCAATTGCCGTACGCCTTCGCTGAGCAGCGCGTGGGCCACTGCCGCGCCAGCCCCACCGGCGCCCATCTGGACGACGCGTTCACGGGCAGCGTCTGTCAGACCCCGGCGAAAACCCTCGGCGAAACCGAGGCAATCGGTGTTGTGGCCGACACGCTTGCCGTCCTTCAGCACCACCGTGTTCACCGCGCCGATGCCGCGGGCTTCCGGCGACAACTCATCAAGCAGCGGGATGACCGCCTGTTTGCACGGGAAGGTGATGTTCAGCCCGGTGTAATTCATCCGCTCCGCCGCTTGCAGCAAGTCGGGCAGAGCCGTGCTGTCGAGGCGCAATTGATCGAGGTCGATGAGCTGGTACAGATAACGCAGGCCCTGCGCATCACCTTCGTGCTCATGCAGTGCCGGCGTGCGTGAAGCCTGAATCCCGGCGCCGATCAGCCCGGCGAGTATCACCCTGGAACGCGACATGGTTCTTACCTCTGCAACCGCTGACCGAAATGCTCCAGCGCCAGGCGGTAGCCATGGCTGCCGAACCCGCACATCACCGCCGTGGCAATGCCGGAAACAAATGAATGATGACGAAACGGCTCACGGGCGTGGACATTGGACAGGTGCACCTCGATCACCGGCAATTCACTGGCGACCAGCGCATCGCGAATCGCCACAGACGTGTGCGTCCACGCCGCCGGATTGATCACGATCCCGGCACAACGACCGCGCGCGGCGTGAATCCAGTCGAGCAGCTCGCCTTCATGATTGGTCTGGCGAAATTCCACGGTCAGACCGAACTCGTCAGCCGCGCGACCACACAGCGCGGAAATATCCGCCAGGGTTTCATGACCATAAGTCGCCGGCTCGCGGCTGCCGAGCAGGTTCAGGTTCGGGCCGTTAAGCACCAGAACGGTAGGGGACATGGGGTAACTCCACTTCTTGTTTTTGGCATCGGCCGAGAGGTTCCGGCCTGTGGAGATAAAATGTACTAGATGGTTACATCGGTCAATTGCCGAGAAATGACCAAGGCGTTTTGTGTTCGGTGATCGCACAGGCGCGCAATCAGGCGAGCCGTGAGAACTTTGCTTACTCTTTTTCTGCTCCTGCCGCTGTTCCGGAACGGATGACCACGCTAGCCTTCGGCGCGCTATGACCCCGATGAAGACAAGGTGCTGCTGTCCTTGATCGGCAGTTGGAAGGAGTTGAGATCGAATTATGAAAGTCATCAAGGCAAAACCGTCGGAGCATCGCCCCCTGACGGAAGAAATGCTCGATGTCGCCATCACACTTGGCGAAGTAAGACAGGCCAATAGTTTGCAGGCCGTGTCAGTGAGCTTCGAAGAATCCTCTTTGGTCGTTCGTTTCGAGGACGGCAGCGGTGTGTTGCTTCCAGTGAAGCTGTATCCCGAATTCGCGGGGTTTGAAGCGGCCGATTATGCAAGCCTGACGATCGGCTTCGCCGGCACTGCGCTGTGCCATGAGGGCAAGGATCTGGATATATCCATTGCCGGCATGATTTCAGCAAGCCCGCCGCTTATGCGGATGGCCGCGTCGGTCGTCGCCTCGCGCAACGGGCGTCAAAGCAGCGCTGCGAAATCTGCGGCAGCGCGAGCCAATGGCAAAAAAGGCGGGCGTCCACGCAAAACGGATATCGCGCCATAGCACCCACAAAAAAGCCGTCAATCACGACGGCTTTTCCGTATCAGCTACCCGCAATCAACGCCGGGTCAGCAGCACACCGGATTCCATGTGATGGGTCCACGGGAACTGGTCAAACATCGCGCACTTGGTAATGCGGTGGGTGTCATGCAACTGGGCGATGTTGGCCGCCAGGGTGTCCGGGTTGCAGGAAATGTAGAGGATGTTGTCGAAGCGCCGGGTCAGTTCGCAGGTGTCCGGGTCCATGCCGGCGCGTGGTGGGTCGACGAAGACGCTGCCGAATTCGTAGCTCTTCAGATCGATGCCGTGCAGGCGACGGAACGGGCGCACTTCGTTGAGCGCTTCGGTCAGTTCCTCGGCGGACAAGCGCACCAGCGTGACGTTATCCACAGCGTTTTCGCTGAGATTGCTCAGGGCCGCGTTGACCGAAGTCTTGCTGATTTCGGTAGCGAGCACTTTGCGCACGCGAGTCGCCAGCGGCAGGGTGAAGTTACCGTTGCCGCAGTACAGCTCGAGCAGATCGTCGCTGCGATCGCCCAAGGCTTCGTATGCCCAATTGAGCATCTTCTGGTTCACCGTGCCGTTGGGTTGGGTGAACGCGCCTTCGGGCTGGCGATAGCTGAAGGTGCGGCCGCCGACTTCGAGTTTCTCGACGACATAGTCCTGACCGAGCACTTCGCGCTTGCCTTTGGAGCGGCCGATGATGCTCACGCCCAGATGCGCCGACAACTGAGTGGCTGCCGCATGCCAGTGCTCGTCCAGCGGACGGTGATAGCACAGGGTGATCATCGCGTCGCCGGCCAGCGTGGTCAGAAATTCGACCTGGAACAGCTTGTGGCTCAGCGCCGAACTGGCTTGCCACGCGGCCTTCAACTGCGGCATCAACTGGTTGATGCGCAGGCTGGCAATCGGGAATTCTTCGATGAGGATCGGCGTGCGCTTGTCGTCCTGAGAGAACATCGCGTAATGGCGTTCGCCGCCCTCGCGCCACAGGCGGAATTCGGCGCGCAGGCGGAAGTTCTGCAGCGGCGAATCAAAGACCGACGGCTCGGGTGCATCGAACGGCGCCAGCAGATCACGCAAGCGCGTGACCTTGGCTTCGAGTTGTTCGGCGTAGGCTTGAGAATCGAAAGTCATGCGTTGAACCAACCCAGCTTGATCACAAACAGAATCGACAGAATCACCAGAGCCGGGTTCAGCTCACGGGCACGGCCGGACAGCAGCTTGATGGCGGTCCAGGCGATGAAGCCGAAGGCGATGCCGTTGGCGATCGAATAGGTGAACGGCATGGCCAGTGCGGTGACCACAACCGGCGCCGCCACGGTGATGTCGTCCCAGTCTATTTCCGCCAGGCCCGAAGTCATCAGCACGGCGACGAACAGCAGCGCTGGTGCGGTGGCGAAGGCCGGAACGCTGGCCGCCAGTGGCGAGAAGAACAGCGCCAGCAGGAACAGGATTGCCACGACGATGGCGGTCAGGCCCGTGCGGCCACCGGCACTGACGCCGGCAGCGGATTCGATGTAACTGGTGGTGGTCGAAGTACCCAGCAGCGAGCCGGCCATGGCCGCCGTACTGTCGGCGATCAGCGCACGGCCCATTTTCGGCATGTGGCCGTCCTTGCCCATCAGGCCGGCGCGCTTGGCGACGCCGATCAGGGTCCCGGAGTTGTCGAACAGGTCGACGAACAGGAAGGCGAAGATCACGCTGACCAGACCGATGTCCAGTGCGCCTTTGATGTCCAGTTGCAGGAAGGTCGGCGCCAGCGACGGCGGCATCGACATGATGCCGCCGAACTCGGTGACGTTCAGTACGATCGAGGCGATGGTTACGGCGAGAATGCCGATCAGCACTGCGCCGCGCACTTTCAGTGCTTCGAGGGCGACGATCACGGCAAAGCCGACGGTGGCCAGAATCGGCGCCGGTTTGGTCAGATCGCCGAGGCCGACCATGGTCGCCGGGTTGCTGACCACGATACCGGCGTTGTGCAGGGCGATCAGCGCCAGGAACAGACCGATACCGGCGGCAATCGCCGAGCGCAGTGGCAGCGGAATGGCGTTGATGATCCATTCGCGGATGCGGAAGATCGACAGCAGGAAAAACAGCACGGCGGAAATGAACACCGCACCCAGCGCCACCTGCCAGGTGTGGCCCATGTGCAGCACCACGGTGTAGGTAAAGAAGGCGTTCAGGCCCATGCCCGGAGCGAGGGCGATCGGGTAGTTGGCGATCAGGCCCATCACGGTCGAGCCGATGGCGGCCGCCAGACAGGTGGCGACGAAAATTGCGCCCTTGTCCATGCCGGTCTCGCCGAGGATGCTCGGGTTGACGAACAGAATGTAAGCCATGGCCAGGAAAGTCGTGACGCCCGCAAGAATTTCGGTGCGCACGTTGGTGTTGTGTGCCTTGAGTTGAAACAGCCTTTCCAGCATGTCTGCTCCCCGTGGCGCGCGTGGCGCCGTGAATGTATCGACCTCAACAGCAAAGCACAGACCGTCGCAAGCGCCTGGGAAATTGTCGTGGGCCGGAAAAAGCCGCGCATCATACCAGCCGCGTGAGTAATTTGGCGGATGTTGGTGTCGATCGTCGGCGAAGTTTTGCGCAGGCGACAACTGCGCCATACTGCGCGCTGATTTTTTGGAGTGGGCAGGCATGCGCAACGGCGGGATCAGGATTTTCGGATGGATTGCAGCACTGCTGCTGACAGCTCCGGCGTTCGCGGCATCGGCGCCGCCGCTCACTGAGGTGAAGGTGATCAAAGTGCAATCGCCATCCTGCGGTCTGGAAGATATCGCCGATAACCAGCCGCAAACCCAGTGCAATCACAGCGGGCCGAATATCAAGGTCTATGTGCTGGAAGTCGGCTATGGCCAGAACCAGCCGCACGTGACTTTGGATGGCTTCGAGGTCAACGGCACCCGAGGTCCGGTGTGCGCCTTCGATAATGGCAATCTCACTGAATGCACCCCCGGCAGCAAAACCGTCGGCTCTCTTTATACCTTCGATCTGGCCGGCAAACAGCAAGGCACCTTCAGCTTCAGCAACACCTCGATCAATGCCCCGCGCAACACGCTTTCGACCCAGCTTTACATCAAGTAACGGCTGTCTGCGAACAGGCTGGGCAAAGCTGACTACGCTTGACTGACTACCCAGCGGAAAGCGCCCATGACTTCCAGAGCCCTGATTGCCCTCGCCGAGGGCATCGACGATTTGCAAAGCGTGACCCTGATTGACGTGCTGCGCCGCGCCGGCATCGAAGTGGTCGCCGCCAGCATCGAAGGTCGGCGCATGCTGACCTGTGCGCGCGGCACCCGGCTGACTGCCGACGGCATGCTGGTCGATGTACTGGCACAGACTTTTGACCTCATTGTCCTGCCGGGCGGTGTCGTCGGTTCGCAGCATCTGGCGGCGCATCAGCCCTTGCAGCAGTTGCTCAAGGACCAAGCCAGCGCCGGCCGCCTGTTCGCCGCCATCGGCGAAGCCCCAGCCACCGCCCTCCAGGCATCAGGCGTGCTGCGCCAGCGCCGCATGACCTGCCTGCCCGGCGCCAGCCATCAGTTATCCGGCTGTACGTTTGTTGATCAACCGGTGGTGGTCGACGGCAACTGCATCACCGCCCAAGGCTCGGGCGCGGCGGTGGAATTTGCCCTGACCCTGGTCGAGCAGCTTGGTGGCAAGGCGTTGCGGGCGAGGGTGGCGGGGGAGTTGATGGCCTGACGGGTCAGCCGTGGGCTGCGAGGGGTTCTATCATTGGTTGCTCACGGTGCTCCGCTTGCCAAAGATCGTAGTCGGTTTGGACGCCTAGCCAAACGCGCGCCTTGCCGATCCCTGCACGCTCAAGTCGTACTGCCAGATCCGGGCTGATTGGCGCGTGTCCGTGCAGTACGCGCGAAAGATGCGGTCGTGCAAAGCCAAGGTGCCGGGCCAATTCGCTCACGCTGATACCAAGCTCGGGCAAGACATCCAGCAGCAGGGTTTCACCGGGGTGTGGCGGGTTGTGCATGGGCATGAGCCTGCCTCCTGTCAGTGGTAGTCCAGATAATCGACCAATTCGATATCCGAACCGACAAAACGAAAGATCACTCGCCAGTTGCCTGAAACGCTGAGCGACCAGTATTCACTCAGCTCGCCTTTCAACGGATGCAGGCGCCAGCCCGGCAAGTCCAGATCGCCGGGGAGTGTCGCTCGATCCATGAACTGCAACATGCGCGACAGCCGTTTTGCATGGTCGGCACGAATTCCACGAGTCGTACCTGTTTCATAGAAGCCACGAAGGCCTTTGTGCTGAAAGGATTTGATCATGGCGGCGAGTGTAAGGCGATACATTACACTCAGTGCGGTAACTATGTACCGCACGTTGTCGCTTGATATGTGCTGAGCAGGTGAGTTTTTTCCAAAAACCTCAGACCTTCTCTTCCACCGGCACATGCATCCGGTCCCGATTCGCCAACGTCGGAAACAGTTTGATCCACGTCCCCGTCACCACCAGGGTGCCGATCCCGCCCATAACCACCGCCGGCACGGTGCCGAACCAGTGGGCGGTGAGGCCGGATTCGAATTCGCCCAGCTGGTTCGAAGCACCGATGAACAAGCCGTTGACTGCGCTGACCCGGCCGCGCATTTCGTCTGGGGTTTCCAATTGTACGAACGAGGCACGGATGACCATGCTGATCATGTCCGCTGCGCCGAGCACCACCAGCACCGCCAGGGAGAACCAGAACGAGGTCGACAAACCAAACGCGATAGTGGCGACGCCGAAGATGCCGACGGCGGTGAACATCACCCGGCCGACATTGCGTTCCACGGCAAATCGCGCCAGAAACAGTGACATCAGCAACGCACCCACCGCCGGCGCCGAGCGCAACAGGCCAAGGCCCCACGGGCCGGTCAGCAGAATGTCCTTGGCGAACACCGGCAGCAACGCCGTGGCGCCACCGAGCAACACGGCGAACAGGTCCAGCGAGATCGCGCCGAGGATGTCCGGGCGGCTGCGGATGAAGCGAATCCCCGCCAGCAGCGAGTCCAGCGTGGCTTTGCCTTTATTCAATGGCGTCTGGCGTGCCGGCAGGTTGAGCATCAGCGAACAGGCGATCACATACAGCAGCACGGTCGGGCCGTAGACCCAGACGCTGCCGAATGCATAGAGCAAACCGCCGAGGGCCGGGGCGACGATGGTGGCCGACTGTTGCGCCGATTGCGCGGCGGCAACTGCGCGGGGGAAAAGCGCACTGGGGACGATGCTCGGCAGCAGCGCCTGAGTCGTCGGCATCTCGAACGAACGGGCGGCGCCGAGCAGGAAGGCGAGGATGAAAATCATCTCGCGGGTGACGTGATCGGTTGCGCTGCCGATGGCCAGTGCCAAGGCAATCAACGCCTGCAACGACTGGCAAAGCGCGGCGACCTTGCGCCGATCGTAGCGATCAGCGACATGCCCGGTGTGCAGCATGAACAGCACCCGTGGGGCGAATTCGACCAGACCGACCAGGCCCAGATCCAGCACGTTGCCGGTCAGTTGATACAGGTTCCAGCCGATCGCCACGGTGAGCATCTGGAACCCGCTGGCGGTGAAAATCCGCGCCAGCCAGAAAGCCATGAACGGACGATGGTGACGTAACAGCAGGGGCTCTTGTGTGGGCATCTGAAGGCAGGTCTTGGACGAGTGAACGGCGAGATTATCACCAGTCTGTAACAGGAAGTTGCTACGAGAAACAATTCAGTTAGCCAGACATCGATCTTTCATGCTGACAATCAGCCCTGTGGTGAGGGGATTTATCCCCGTTCGGCTGCGCAGCAGTCGTCGCTTCGAGATTTTGGGGCCGCTGCGCGACCCAACGGGGATAAATCCCCTCGCCACAGGAGAGTGAGGCAACTTGTCACGCGGCAAACCACCACGCAGTTCATTGGCAAAAATGGGACTACTCTTTCAACGTTGCTTGATCCAGATCAAGACCCCGACCGGAACTGATCTGGCGGCCATTTGGCCAGACTCCCTGCGTTGCGATGGTTGCAAAAAAAGAACGAATCCGAATTCGCCGCACTCCATATCCGTGGGGGCAGTGGTGCAGGCCTCCGGGCCAGCTACCCGTATTACCTGACAGAGGAAGCCATATGTTCGGTTTAGAGGCTCTGGATCTCGCCCGAATTCAGTTCGCGTTCACCATCTCGTTCCACATTCTGTTCCCGGCCATCACCATCGGCCTGGCGAGTTACCTGGCGGTGCTCGAAGGCTTGTGGCTGAAGACCCGCAACGACACCTACCGCGATCTCTACCATTTCTGGTCGAAGATTTTTGCCGTCAACTTCGGCATGGGCGTGGTTTCCGGGCTGGTCATGGCTTATCAGTTCGGCACCAACTGGAGTCGTTTCTCCGACTTCGCCGGTGCCGTCACCGGGCCGTTGCTGACCTATGAAGTGCTTACGGCGTTTTTCCTTGAAGCCGGTTTCCTTGGCGTGATGCTGTTCGGCTGGAACAAGGTCGGGCGCGGCCTGCACTTCTTCTCGACGGTGATGGTAGCGATCGGCACGCTGATTTCGACCTTCTGGATTCTCGCCTCCAACAGCTGGATGCAGACCCCGCAAGGCTTTGAAATCGTCAACGGTCAGGTGATCCCCACCGACTGGCTGGCAATCATCTTCAACCCGTCATTCCCTTACCGGCTGATGCACATGGCCACGGCCGCGTTCGTCGCGACGGCGTTCTTCGTCGGCTCGTCGGCGGCCTGGCACCTGCTGCGCGGCAGGGACAACCCGGCGATCCGCACCATGCTGTCGATGGCGATGTGGATGGCGTTGATCGTCGCGCCGATCCAGGCTGTGATCGGCGACTTCCACGGCCTCAACACGCTCAAGCATCAGCCAGCGAAAATCGCTGCGATCGAAGGCCACTGGGAAAACCATGGCGACGAAGCGACGCCGCTGATCCTGTTCGGCTGGCCGGACATGAAAGAAGAACGCACCAAGTTCGCCGTGGAGATTCCCTACCTCGGCAGTCTGATTCTGACCCACTCACTGGATAAACAAGTACCGGCGCTGAAGGAATTCCCACCGGAAGACCGGCCGAATTCGACCATCGTGTTCTGGTCGTTCCGGATCATGGTCGGCCTCGGTTTCCTGATGATCTTCACCGGGTTGTGGAGTCTGTGGCTGCGCAAGCGTGACTCGCTGTATACCTCACGGCCGTTCTTGCATCTGGCCTTGTGGATGGGGCCGTCCGGCCTGATCGCGATTCTCGCCGGCTGGTTCACCACGGAAATCGGCCGCCAACCGTGGGTGGTCTACGGTTTGATGCGCACTGCCGATGCTTCGTCGAACCACAGCTTCATGCAGATGAGCATCACCCTGATCATGTTCGTCGTGGTCTATTTCGCCCTGTTCGGCGCCGGTCTCGGCTACATGATGCGCCTGGTGCGCAAAGGGCCGAAGATCAGCGAAGGCAGCGAAACACCGGACGGTGGTCCAGGCAAGAAACGCACCCCGGCGCGTCCGTTGTCCGCAGCCGACGATCCGGCCGAGGGCGAGCACGAAGACAACACTCGCTTGACCAAGGAGATTTGACTCATGGGTATCGATCTTCCGCTGATCTGGGCCGTGATCATCATCTTCGGCATCATGATGTACGTGGTCATGGACGGCTTCGACCTGGGCATCGGCATTCTCTTCCCGTTCGTGCCCGGCAAGACCGATCGCGACGTGATGATGAACACCGTCGCCCCGGTCTGGGACGGCAACGAAACCTGGCTGGTGCTGGGTGGCGCGGCGTTGTTCGGCGCCTTCCCGCTGGCCTATTCGGTGGTGTTGTCGGCGCTGTACCTGCCGCTGATCTTCATGCTGATGGGCCTGATCTTTCGCGGCGTGGCCTTCGAGTTCCGCTTCAAGGCCAAGGATGAAAAACGTCATCTGTGGGACAAGGCATTCATCGGTGGTTCGATCGCGGCAACGTTCTTTCAGGGCGTGGCGCTGGGAGCGTTCATCGATGGTCTGCCGGTGGTCAATCGCCAGTTCGCCGGTGGTTCACTGGACTGGCTGACGCCGTTCACGCTGTTCTGCGGCGCGGCGCTGGTGGTGGCCTATGCCTTGCTCGGCTGTACTTGGCTGATCATGAAAACCGAAGGCAAGTTGCAGGAGCAGATGCATGACCTGGCGCGACCGCTGGCGTTTGTCCTGTTGGCAGTGATAGGTATCGTCAGCCTGTGGACGCCTCTGTCGCATCCGGAAATCGCCTCGCGCTGGTTCAGCATGCCGAATCTGTTCTGGTTCATGCCGGTGCCGATTCTGGTGCTCGTCACCTTGTACGGCCTGATCCGCGCGGTGGCACGTAACGCCAACTACACGCCGTTCCTGCTGACGCTGGTGCTTATCTTCCTCGGCTACAGCGGTCTGGGCATCAGCCTGTGGCCGAACATCGTGCCGCCGTCGATATCGATCTGGGACGCCGCCGCGCCGCCGCAAAGTCAGGGCTTCATGCTGGTCGGCACGTTGTTCATCATTCCGTTCATCCTGGGATATACCTTCTGGAGCTACTACGTGTTCCGCGGCAAGGTCACCCACGAAGACGGTTATCACTAATCCCATGCTGGGCTTGCCCTGTGGGAGCGAGCCTGCTCGCGAAGGCGTCCGCAGTGACGCCTTGGCTTAACGGAGATCGATACAATGACCGGCAAACATTCCCTGCACGACATTGAAGAAGCCGAAAAAAAGCCGCTGTGGCAGCGGCTCGGCTGGTTGGCCCTGATCTGGGTTGGCAGTGTCGGCGTGTTGTTCATCGCCGCCAGCCTGATGCGCATGTTCATGAATGCCGCAGGTTTGACCACCCACTGAAACATCCCGTCCCGGCGCCTTCGGGTATGGATTTGCAACCCTCCTCACGGAGGGTTTTTTTACGCCGCAGTTTTATTTGCGCGCCTTGAGGATGACGAATTTCGGCGTCGCCGCCACTTGCTCGACACCACGAAACAGGCGCGCCAGTTTGCTGTGATAGCCCAGATGCCGGTTGCCGACGATGTACAGCGCACCACCAACCACCAGTGCCTCGCGCGCCTGCTGGAACATGCGCCAGGCGAGGAAATCGCCAACCACCTGCTGCTGATGGAACGGCGGGTTGCACAGCACCACGTCCAGCGACTGCGGCGCCTGCCCGGCCAGACCATCGCCAGCGCGCACGGTGACTTCGCGATCGGCCAATGCCGCGCGCCAGTTCTCGGCAGCCGATTGCACCGCCATGAACGATTCGTCGACCAGCGTGTAATGTGCATCCGGGTTCTGCAAGGCGCTGGCGATTGCCAGAACACCGTTGCCGCAACCGAGGTCGGCGACTCGCGCGTGGCCAAGGTTTTTCGGCAGGTGTGGCAGAAACGCGCGAGTGCCGATGTCGAGGCCTTCGCGGCAGAACACATTGGCGTGGTTAAGCAATTCGATCGCCGGTTCGTCGAGGCGATAGCGAGTGGGGTAGGGCGATGTGGCGGGCGCTTTGCTTTCAGGCGTGGCGATCAGCAGTCGGGCTTTCTTCACGGCTAGCGACGCCTGCACAGGACCAACGTAGCGCTCCAGCAAGTCGCCGGCAGCGCGCGGCAGATGCTTGACCATGGCGGCGGCGATCACTTGCGCGCCGGGAGCGAGTTGTCCTTGCAGGCGGATCAGCTGTTCTTCCAACAGCGCCAGCGTCTTGGGAACGCGGATCAGCACCCGATCAAACGGCCCGACCAAGGGCTCACTGGCCGGAATCGGACGAATCGCATCGAACGCCTGACCATTGCGCAGCAGATTCTTTTCCAGCCCGACGAAACCCAGGAACGAGTCGCCGCTGCTGCTCACCTCGACCTTGCCCAGCAGGCTGATCGCCAAGGCGCCAAAGCTGTCGTTGAGCACCAGCACGCGGGTGCTCCTCGCAGGTTGTTCGCTGGCGAGATGATTGAGCAGGTATTCGTCCGCCGCATCGAAGGCTTGCAGTGGTTCATTCTGCTGTTCAGGCTGGCGGATCAGGTCGAGCTGGGCGAAAGGCGTTTCGAGCAAAGGCATGGGGCGGGGACTCAGGATATTCGGCAGATATCCCGTTGCCGGCAGATGGTGCGACGGGATCCGACCGAGTGGACTGCGATGCAAGCGGTATGCGTCATCACTCGGAAAGGCCTGAATGGTACGTTTTTTTGCGCGTAAATACTTGCAGGATTACCGCGTGATAACGCTCAGCTGTCAGATGATGCCGGCGCGAGCGGCAGCAATCACTGCGGAAATCTTGTTGCAGACGTTGAATTTTTCGATGACGTTTTGCACGTGATAGTTAACGGTGCGTTCGCTCAGGCTGAGGATTCTCGAAATATCGTGAGCGGTCTTGCCCATGGCGGACAATTTCATGATCTCCAGTTCCCGGGACGATAGCCTCGGCTTGCTGGGTTTGGCCGGTGTGGGAACGGTGCGGGCATACAGGTCACTGAAGTGTCGGTTGGCAAAGAACAGATAACCGTAATGCTCGTACAGCTCGAGCGGACTGATCGGACAGTGGGTTCGAGCCAGGCTGATGATGCTGCACAAACCGCTGGTGTCGTCATGAAAGGCCTGCGACCAGCCATGCTGCAGTCCATTTTTCTTCAACGCCTGCCACAATTCTGGCGCATCGGTGAACACTCTTTCTTCCCAGACGATCGGCAATACCGAATGATTGCAATGCGCTATTACCGGATCAATATTCCGGTAGTTCTCTTTGTTGTACTGGATGTTCCATTCTTTCGGATAGTTATTGATTTGCAAGGCATTCAAATGGACATCGCGATGGGGGGAGGTGACCGCTATCGCACAATAGTTAAAGCCCAGATTCTCGGCAAATCTCAGCAGTATCGGGTATGCCACCTCAATGCCTTTGGCAAATGTCAGTTGTTTTAATTGTGATTCCTTCCACGTTTCCATGAACTTTGCCTCCATCCTGATATAGGGGCGCCAAATGGATCCAAAAAATCCGGCACGAATCGAAGTGTAGGATCTTTCCTGCGAAACGCCTTACATTTTTTCGAGATTGAAACTTTGATGTTTTTTGTAAAGTGTTCTTAGCAATACAGGCTGTTATATTTTAACTGGCATCTTAAAGTTATTGCTCTAGATCCAGCATTGCCAGCGAATCGAATGTTTAGCGCTGATCCCGTCAATACCATTACCAATCACGAGTGTTTGGCAGCGCGATTTTGCGGGACACTGTGGGCAATCGTTTCAAGGAGTGCCTCATGACTGCCAGTGCCGAGAAGTACACCACCCAGACCTTGCTCGATGTGCAACCGTTGACGCCGAACCTGTTCACGCTGCGCACCAGCCGTGATCCCGGCTTTCGCTTCCGTGCCGGCCAGTTCGCCCGGCTGGGCGTCACCAAGGCCGATGGCAGCACGGTCTGGCGCGCCTATTCGATGGTGTCGTCGCCGTTCGATGAGTTTCTCGAGTTCTTTTCCATCGTCGTGCCGGGCGGCGAATTCACCAGTGAGCTGAGCCGGCTACAGGTCGGCGACAGCTTGATGGTCGAGCGCCAGGCGTTCGGCTACCTGACGCTGGATCGTTTTGTCGACGGCCGAGACCTGTGGTTATTGTCGACCGGCACCGGGGTGGCGCCCTTTCTGTCGATCCTGCAGGACTTCGAGGTCTGGGAGAAATTCGAGCGGATCATTCTGGTTTACAGCGTCCGGGAGGCGCGGGAACTGGCCTATCAAGAGTTGATCGCCGGGTTGGCGCAACGTGACTATCTGAGTGAATACGCCCACAAGCTGCAATTCATCCCCACTGTTACCCGCGAAGCGCATCCAGGCGCGTTGCAGGGCCGGATTACCACGTTGATCGAAAACGGCGAACTGGAACGAGCGGCAGGGGTTGAACTCTCGCCAGAGCATTCGCGAGTGATGCTGTGTGGCAATCCGCAGATGATCGACGACACACGCGCCTTGCTGAAACAGCGCGACATGCGCCTGAGCCTGACGCGCAAGCCGGGGCAGGTTGCGGTGGAGAATTACTGGTAACGAAAACGGCACCCGCGGGTGCCGTTTTGATGTGTAGCGAATGCCTCAGGGCCGCTCGTTCTGCGCCTTGAGCAGGTCGCGGATTTCGCCCAGCAGTTGCTCTTCCTTGCTCGGGATCGGCGGCGCGGTCGGGGCTACGGCTTCTTCGCGCTTGAGGCGGTTGATGGCTTTGACGCCCATGAAGATCGCAAACGCGACAATCACGAAATCCAGCACCGTCTGCAGGAATTTGCCGTAAGCCAGCACCACGGCGGGCGCATCGCCCTGGGCGGCTTTGAGCGTGACAGCCAGATCGCTGAAGTCCACCCCACCGATCAACAGGCCAATCGGCGGCATGATCACGTCGCCGACAAACGACGAAACGATCTTGCCGAACGCCGCGCCGATGATGATACCGACGGCCATGTCGACCACATTGCCTTTGACCGCGAAGGCCTTGAACTCGCTAAGCACGCCCATAGTTATTTCCTTGTTACAGATGAGTTTGGTGTAGGAAGTGTAAATCAGCGAAACGCCTCCTGCGCGAAACACCTTCTTACAATGCCCGTTTTTATCGACACATCAATTGACGATTAGTTTGCAAAATGCCAGCAATCGCGCGCGGAATACGCGCTAACCCGCTGACGGCAAAGCCAATTTCTTCAATCATGGCGTTACGTTCTTTCTATTTATGTTCCTCGGCACGGGCCTCTAGCCTTGCTGTGGCGCACCTGGATGCGCTCAATAAAACCAGAGGAACCTGATATGACTTCCGCTCTTGGACTGGGGGCTTTTCCCCATCGCCGCACTCTCGGCGTTCTCACCGCCAGCCTGCTGACCTTCTCGGTCAACGCCGCTCCGCTGACCCGCGATAACGGCGCTGCTGTCGGTGACAATCAGAACTCGCAAACCGCCGGCGCCACCGGCCCGGTGCTGCTACAAGATGTGCAACTGATCCAGAAGCTGCAACGCTTCGACCGTGAACGTATTCCCGAGCGCGTGGTACATGCACGCGGCACCGGCGCTCATGGCACCTTCACCGTGACCGATGACCTCAGCGACCTGAGCAAGGCCAAGGTGTTCGCCGCAGGCCAGAGCACGCCGGTATTCGTGCGTTTCTCGGCGGTGGTGCATGGCAACCACTCCCCGGAAACCCTGCGCGACCCGCGGGGTTTCGCCACCAAGTTCTACACCGCTGACGGCAATTGGGATCTGGTCGGTAACAACTTCCCGACCTTCTTCATCCGCGATGCGATCAAATTCCCGGACATGGTCCACGCCTTCAAGCCCGATCCGCGCACCAACCTCGATGACGATTCGCGCCGGTTCGATTTCTTTTCCCACGTGCCGGAAGCAACCCGCACACTGACCGAGTTGTATTCCAACTACGGCACTCCGGCCAGTTATCGGGAAATGGATGGCAATGGTGTTCATGCCTATAAGCTGATCAATGCCAGGAATGAAGTTCACTACGTTAAGTTTCACTGGAAGAGTCTGCAAGGCATCAAGAACCTTACGCCAAAACAAGTTAGCGAAGTTCAAGGTCAGGATTACAGTCATATGACCAATGACTTGGTGAATAATATTAACAAAGGCAACTTTCCAAAGTGGGACTTGTACGTGCAAGTTCTCAAGCCGCAGGATTTGTCCAAGTTTGATTTCGATCCACTGGATGCAACCAAGATTTGGCCGGGTATTGCCGAGCGCAAAGTTGGACAAATGGTCTTGAACCGTAATCCGGCCAATGTCTTCCAGGAAACTGAACAAGTTGCCATGGCACCGGCCAACGTAGTTCCGGGTATCGAGCCTTCGGAAGATCGTTTGTTGCAGGGCCGAGTGTTCTCTTATGCCGATACGCAGATGTATCGCCTCGGCGCCAACGCTTTGCAATTGCCGATCAACGCACCGAAAACCGTAGTGAACAATGGCAATCAGGATGGCGCGATGAATTTTGGCGCCAGCCAGTCCGGCGTCAACTACCAGCCGAGTCGTCTGCAACCGCGTGAAGAAACGCCAGCGGCGCGTTACAGCCAGTCGGCGCTGGCGGGCAGCACGCAGCAGGCAAAGATCCAGCGTGAGCAGAACTTCAAGCAGGCCGGTGATCTGTATCGCTCGTACAGCAAGCAGGAACGTCGCGACCTGATCGACAGCTTCGGCGGCTCGCTGGCCACCACCGATGACGAGAGCAAGCACATCATCCTATCCTTCCTGTACAAGGCTGACCCCGAGTACGGCAGCGGTGTGACCGAAGTGGCCAAGGGCGACCTCAGCCGTGTGAAAGCACTGGCGGCCAAACTGACCGACTGATAGCGATGCGGCGTACGCGAGGGCCTGTGCGGCCTCGCGTGCGCTCAAGGAGAGCCCGATGCGTATTTTTCTTTTGTGCCTGGCCGGGTGCCTGTCGTTCAGCGCGTGGGCGGCACCGGTCGAGCAAAGCCCCGAGGCAATCAAGGCGCAGTTGCAGGATTACTACTTTGACGCCGCACGGCGTGGCGACGTGCCGATGCTCGAGACCTTTATCGAGTCCGGCTATTCCCTCGATACCCGCGACAGCAAGGGTTACACCGCGCTGATTCTGGCGGCCTATCACGGTCAGGCGCCAGCGGTTGAACGCCTGCTCGCCGCTGGCGCAGATGCCTGTGCTCAGGACCAACGCGGTAACACGGCGCTGATGGGCGCGATTTTCAAAGGCGAGTTGCAGATCGCCCGGCGCCTGATGGCCACCGATTGCAGCCCCGACCAACGTAACGGCGCCGGACAAACAGCGGCGATGTACGCCGGGCTGTTCAAGCGTCTGGAATTGCTCGACGCCTTGCAGGCCAAGGGCGCCGACCTCAACGCCGAGGATCCGCTGGGCAACAGTGCCGCGCGTCTGGCCAGCGGCGAAATCCGTACCGCTGCGCCGCGCTGATCGGCGGTGGCTGCGTTATCATCGCGTCTTTTGTTCCGGGGGTTCTGATGGCCAAGGCCAAGCGCATGTACGGCTGCACCGAGTGCGGCGCAACCTTTCCCAAGTGGGCCGGGCAGTGCGGCGAGTGCGGTGCCTGGAACACCCTGACCGAAACCATGATCGAAAGCGGCGGCGCCACGGCTCCCACCGGGCGCACCGGTTGGGCTGGCCAGCAGGCACAGATCAAGACTCTCGCCGAAGTCAGCATCGAAGAGATTCCACGTTTTTCCACCGCGTCCGGTGAGCTCGACCGCGTGCTCGGCGGCGGGCTGGTCGATGGCTCGGTGGTGCTGATCGGCGGTGATCCGGGGATCGGCAAGTCGACAATCCTGCTCCAGACCCTGTGCAATCTGGCCAAAAGCATGCCGGCGCTGTACGTCACCGGCGAAGAATCCCAGCAGCAGGTGGCGATGCGCGCTCGCCGTCTCGGCCTGCCGCAGGATCAACTGCGGGTGATGACCGAAACCTGCATCGAAACCATCATTGCCACTGCCCGCCAGGAAAAGCCCAAGGTGATGGTGATCGACTCGATCCAGACCATCTTCACCGAACAACTGCAATCGGCGCCGGGCGGCGTATCCCAGGTGCGCGAGAGCGCGGCGTTGCTGGTGCGTTACGCCAAACAGAGCGGCACGGCGATCTTCCTCGTCGGCCACGTCACTAAAGAAGGTGCGCTGGCCGGGCCGCGTGTTCTGGAACACATGGTCGACACGGTGCTGTATTTCGAAGGTGAATCCGATGGTCGACTGCGTCTGCTGCGGGCGGTGAAAAACCGTTTCGGCGCGGTCAACGAGTTGGGCGTGTTCGGCATGACCGACAAGGGCCTGAAAGAAGTCTCCAACCCATCGGCGATTTTTCTTACCCGTGCTCAGGAAGAAGTCCCGGGCAGTGTGGTCATGGCGACGTGGGAAGGCACCCGGCCGATGCTGGTCGAAGTGCAGGCGCTGGTCGATGACAGCCATCTGGCCAACCCGCGTCGGGTGACGCTGGGGCTGGATCAGAACCGATTGGCGATGTTGCTCGCGGTGCTGCACCGCCACGGCGGGATTCCGACCCACGATCAGGACGTGTTCCTCAACGTGGTGGGTGGCGTGAAGGTGCTGGAGACGGCGTCGGATCTGGCGTTGATGGCGGCGGTGATGTCGAGTTTGCGCAACCGGCCGCTGCCCCATGACCTGCTGGTGTTCGGCGAAGTCGGCCTGTCTGGCGAAGTGCGCCCGGTACCGAGCGGGCAGGAGCGGTTGAAGGAAGCGGCCAAGCATGGCTTCAAACGCGCGATCGTGCCGAAGGGTAACGCACCGAAGGAATCGCCTCCCGGCTTGCAGATCATTGCCGTGAGCCGCCTTGAACAAGCACTTGACGCATTGTTTGAGTGAGCGCCGAACCTCTGTGGTGAGGGGATTTATCCCCGTTGGGGCGCGTAGCGGCCCTGAAAAAACGGGTCTGCTGCGCAGCCCAACGGGGATAAATCCCCTCGCCACATAAATCCCCTCGCCACATAAATCCTCTCACCCTATAGATCCCCTCACCACAGGGCATTCCGAATCGGGATTGGGGGGGGGCCTAGATTTCGATCAGGGCACCCAGTTCGCGCTCCAGCTCGGCCTCATCCGCCAGATTCAGTTCGATGAAGCGGCGCAGGCGCTGGATCGATTCCAGGCTGATGTGCCGGCAGATGAACCCCAAGTGGCCGTTTTCCTCATGGGCCAGATGCACGTCCATTTTGATATCGACGTCTTCGCTCAGATGAATGTCGACGAAGAAGTCCTGCTCTTTATCTCCAAGCCACGGCTCCGGTCCCTCGATCAGCAGGCCCTTGAGCGACAGGTCGATCAGTTTGACCGGCCAGATGTACTCGCCCTGTTTCAGCTCGGTTCGGGCATCGAACGCAATACGTTTGAAACGACGTCGATTGGCGGGGTGCTCGCTCATGGCGCAATCCTCATGAAGGTTCGCTGACTATAGACCGCGAATGCGGGCGCCAGCCAATCGCTCAAGCGTCTAGACCTATGTCGGGGTATGGCCTTTGGCGCCGTAAGCGCTAAACTCGGGGTGGCTGTCTTTCTTGTCCACCCTGGCTGGAATAATAAAATGAAAAATAATAATAGCCTGCTGCGCCACTTACCCTGGCTCGTGCTGGCAATCGTAGGAGCGTGCGCCCTTGGCGTAGTGGCATTGCGCCGCGGCGAGGCGATCAACGCCTTGTGGATTGTGGTCGCTGCCGTGGCCATTTATCTGGTTGCGTACCGTTACTACAGTCTGTTCATCGCCAACAACGTGATGCAACTGGATCCGCGTCGGGCCACCCCCGCCGTGCTCAACAACGATGGTCTGGACTATGTGCCGACCAACAAACACATTCTTTTCGGTCACCACTTCGCGGCCATCGCTGGCGCGGGGCCACTGGTCGGTCCGGTGCTGGCGGCGCAGATGGGGTATCTGCCCGGCACACTTTGGCTGATTGCCGGTGTGGTGCTGGCGGGCGCGGTGCAGGACTTCATGGTCCTGTTCATGTCGACCCGACGCAACGGCCGTTCCCTGGGCGATATGGTGCGTGAAGAAATGGGCCGGATTCCTGGAACCATTGCACTGTTCGGCTGCTTCCTGATCATGATCATCATCCTCGCGGTGCTGGCGCTGATCGTGGTCAAGGCCCTCGCCGAGAGCCCGTGGGGCATCTTCACCGTGATGGCGACCATCCCGATCGCGATGTTCATGGGCATCTACATGCGCTACATCCGCCCGGGCCGCATCGGCGAAATCTCCGTGGTCGGTGTATTGCTGCTGCTCGGTTCGATCTGGCTGGGCGGGCAGATCGCTGCCGATCCGGTATGGGCCAAAGCCTTTACCTTCACTGGTGTGCAGATTACCTGGATGCTGGTCGGCTATGGTTTCGTCGCTGCATCGCTGCCGGTCTGGCTGATCCTCGCGCCACGCGACTACCTGTCGACCTTCCTCAAGATCGGCACCATCGTCGCCCTGGCGATCGGCATCCTGATCACCATGCCCGAGCTGAAAATGCCGGCGCTGACCCAGTTCGTCGACGGCACCGGGCCGGTATGGAAGGGCGGTCTGTTCCCGTTCCTGTTCATCACCATCGCCTGCGGCGCGGTATCGGGTTTCCACGCGCTGATCTCGTCGGGCACCACGCCGAAGCTGCTGGATAACGAAACCAACGCCCGCTACATCGGTTACGGCGGCATGCTGATGGAATCGTTCGTGGCGATCATGGCCATGGTTGCCGCTTCGGTGATCGAGCCGGGCGTGTACTTCGCCATGAACAGCCCGGCCGCAGTTGTCGGCAGTGACGTCGCTTCGGTGGCGCAGGTTGTCACCAGCTGGGGCTTTGCGATTACGCCGGAAGCGCTGCAAGCGGTTGCCCATGACATCGGCGAAACCACCATTCTGGCTCGCGCCGGTGGTGCGCCGACCCTGGCGGTCGGTATCGCACAGATCCTGCACAGTGTCCTGCCGGGTGAAAACACCATGGCGTTCTGGTACCACTTCGCGATCCTGTTCGAAGCGCTGTTCATCCTCACCGCTGTGGACGCCGGCACCCGTGCCGGACGCTTCATGCTGCAGGATCTGCTCGGCTCCTTCGTACCGGCGCTCAAACGTACCGAATCGTGGGGCGCCAACCTGATCGCCACCGCCGGTTGTGTGGCGATGTGGGGCTGGTTGCTGTATCAGGGCGTAATCGATCCACTGGGCGGCATCAACACCTTGTGGCCATTGTTCGGCATCTCCAACCAGATGCTCGCCGGTATCGCGCTGATGCTTGGCACCGTGGTCCTGATTAAGATGAAGCGCCAGCGCTACATCTGGGTCACCCTGTTGCCGGCCACCTGGCTGTTGATCTGCACCACCACTGCTGGCTTCATCAAGCTGTTCGACGCCAACCCGGCGATCGGCTTCCTGTCCCTGGCCAAGAAGTACAGCGATGCGCTGGCCAACGGTCAGGTGCTGGCGCCGGCGAAAAGCGTCGAGCAGATGCAGCACGTGATCTTCAACGCCTACACCAACGCCACACTCACCGCGCTGTTCCTGTTCGTGGTGTTCAGCATTCTGTTCTATGCGCTCAAGGTCGGCATCGCCGCCTGGGGCAAAAAAGAGCGTACGGATAAAGAATCGCCATTCCAGGCCCTGCCGGATGCGTAACCAGAGGATTGCAGCATGTTCAATGACCTGAGTCGCCTCGGTAAATACCTCGGTCAGGCCGCGCGCCTGATGGTCGGCATGCCCGACTACGACACCTACGTCGAGCATATGCAAACCAAACACCCGGACAAACCGGTGATGAGCTACGAGATGTTCTTTCGCGAACGTCAGGAAGCCCGTTACGGTGGCAAGGGTGGGCCGAAGTGCTGTTGAACTGACAGCATCAGGTTGAGGTAATCCCTGTGGGAGCGAGCCTGCTCGCGAATACGGAGTGTCAGTTGATGAATGATTTGACTGACACACCGCTTTCGCGAGCAGGCTCGCTCCCACATTTGTTTTTGTGTTCTTTTCAGGAGATCGGGTTTTGTCTTCTCCCATTCCGGTAACGGTCCTCAGCGGTTTCCTCGGCGCCGGCAAGACCACCTTGCTGCGCCATTTATTGAAAGCCGAGCACGGCCTGAAAATCGCCGTGATCGAAAACGAATTCAGCGACGCCGGCATCGACACTCAGTTGCTGGGTGACGAGCCGGTGCAAGTCATGACCCTGGCCAACGGCTGCGTCTGCTGCACCATTCACACCGACCTGACCAAGGCGCTGTACTTGCTGCTCGAGCGCCTGGACAGCGGCGAGATCGCCTTCGATCGTCTGGTGATCGAGTGCACCGGTCTCGCCGATCCGGCACCGGTGGCGCAGACCTTTTTCATCGACGAAGAGCTGCGCGAGCGTTATCTGCTCGACGGCATCATCACCCTGGTCGACGCCGCTCACGCTGACGTGCACCTGACCCAGACCATCGCCCAGGCGCAGATCGGTTTCGCCGATCGCTTGCTGGTGAGCAAGACCGATCTGGTCGATGAACCGACGTTCACTGCGCTGAGCGAGCGCCTTACGCGAATCAACCGCCGCGCGCCGATCCGCGTGGTCGAGCATGGCAATATCGATCTGGCTGAATTGCTGGATGTACGCGGCTTCAACCTCAATGCTGACCTGGGCGGCGGTCTGAGCCTGCGTCCGGTGAGCAAGGCGCCGTCGATCGATCGCATCTCCAGCCTGGTGTTGCGCACCGATCAGGCGCTGGATATCGATCAACTCAGCGAGTTCATGAACGAACTGCTGGAAGAGCACGGCAAGCAGTTGCTGCGCTACAAAGGCGTGCTGAACATTGCCGGCGAAGATCGGCGGTTGGTGTTTCAGGGTGTGCTGAAACTCTATGGTTTCGACTGGGACACCGAATGGGCCGAGGGCGAGACGCGCGAGAGTGTGATCGTGTTTATTGCCGATGATTTGCCGGAAGAGAAAATTCGGGTGGGGTTTGCCAGGGTTGCTTCTGCCTGATGGATCTTGGTTGTCAGTGATGGCGTCTTCGCGAGCAAGCTCGCTCCCACAGGAGACCGTATTCCGTCCAGAGAAATGCGGTCAACTGTGGGAGCGAGCTTGCTCGCGAAGGCCGTCTAACCGACAGCACAATGCTCAAGGTCTGAACCCAGCAGTGTCTGCTCAAGATGATCCAGATGCCGATCCATCAACATGCCGGCTTTGGAAACATCACCTCGCTCCACAACCTCAACCAACGCCAAATGCTCCTGCCATGCGCAACAGCTTTGCGTCGAAAAATGACTCCGCGCAATTGCCAGCGACGTCAGCGGCACCAGACTGCGCAGAAAATGCGCCAGCGGCAGATTTCCCGCCATCCGTGCCAATTGCAGATGAAACTCCCCCGACAACCGAATCGCCGCCCCGCGCCGAGCCTGCTCGATGGCGCGCTTCTCGCGCTCTATCAACGTGCGCAAACATTTCAGATCGTCTGGCTGCGGACGCTGACAGGCCAACCGCACCAAGGTGTGCTCAGCCAGCCGTCGCGCATGCAAGGTCTGCCGGATCAGCTCCCGATCAGGCGCGGCCACTCGTGGTCGATGATTGGCGCGCAATACCACGATCTGCTCGTGGGACAACTGCGTCAGCACCCGTCGTACATCGGCGCGGCCGGCGCCGAACATCGCTTGCAGACTGTCCTCGGTGAACCGGCTGTCTTCATCGATACGCTGCTCGAGAATCGCGTCGAACAGTCGCGGATACAGATCTTCCGTCGGCGTGCCGAGCCGAGAGACGAGCAGGGCGGTCGAATTGGCATGCGAGGCTGAAGCAAAACTGTTCATGGCCGTTCTCCTGGCAAATCAGGTGGGCAAGTTGTCGTCCGGAATATTCAGCTCAACGCCCATGCGCTGGCCTTCGCGCAGAATGTGCCGACGCATTTCGGCGCTGGCCTGAGCGCTGTTCTTGCTGCGGATCGCGCGGACTACCGCTTCGTTTTCTTCCAGGCGTTCGGCCAGATGTTCCGGGGAATTGCGCAATACCTCGGCGCTTTGCTTGAGGGCGTTGCTGGTCTGCTGTACCACGCTCTGGAAAATCGGGTTCGAGGTCAGCGTGAACAGTTCTTCGTGGAAAGCGATGTAGGCACTGACTCCGGCCTCACTGTCACCGGCCTCGAGGGCTTCGCGCATGTCCATCAGGGTCAGGCGCAATTGGCCGACTTCCTTGCTGCTGATCGATTGCGCGACCAGCCCGACGATGAACGGCTCAAGGGTGTAGCGCAGTTGCAGCACGTCTTCGAGACTGGCGCTGGCCACCGCGCTATCGTGGCTCTGGCTCTGGCTCTGGCTCTGGCTCTGGCTCTGGCTGTCGCTGAGTTGTGCGTCGAGGACGACTACGCCTTTGCCCGGCATCGAGCGCACCAGGCCGAGGGTTTCGAGGACGATCACCGCTTCGCGCAGGCTCGGCCGGCTGATGCCCAGTTGTTCGGCCAGTTCGCGCTGGCCCGGCAGCATGTCGCCGGAGCGCCACTGGCCTCGGGCCAACGCGGCGCGGAGTTTTTCCACCACTGAGTTGACGACGGTTGAAGTTGTAATCACGTATCGGCTCCCTGCGCCGTGCCTGCGCTTTGGCAGGCACGGCACTCATTCAAAATTCTTTGGCCGCCGCCTGAGCGACGGTTTTTCGCGGTTGAAAGTTATAGCCCTGTTCGCCGTTGAGCACCTTGTTCGCGCGCTGCACGTCGATGTCCTTTTCCCAGCGGGCGATAGCCACGGTGGCGACGCAGTTGCCGATCAGATTGGTCAGCGCGCGGCCGATGCCCATGAACCAGTCCACGGCCAACACCAGCACCAGACCGACTACAGGAATCGCTGGGATCGCCGTCAGCGTCGCGGCGAGAATCACCAGCGCCGAACCGGGAATGCCGTGGGCGCCTTTGGAGGTAATCAGCGACACCAGCAGGATGGTCAGCAAGTCGGTCATCGCCAGCGGTGTGCCGGTGGCGTTGGCGATGAACACGATGGCCAGGGTCAGGTAGATCGAGAAACCGTCGAGGTTGAACGAGTACCCGGTCGGGATCACCAGACCGACCGTCGAACTGCCGATACCGAGGTGTTCGAGCTTGCGCATGATCTGCGGCAGCACGGCGTCGGAAGAGGCGGTGCCCATGACGATCAGCAGTTCTTCCCGCAGGTACTTGAGCAGCGGCCACATGCGCAGACCGGAAACGCGCATCACCAGACCGAGGATCAACGCGACGAAGGCGACGCAGGTCAGGTAGAACAGACCGACCAGACTGCCAAGGTGCTGCAGCGAATCCAGGCCGTATTTGCTGGTAGTAAAGGCGATGGCACCGAACACGCCGATCGGCGCCAGACGCACGATCATGCCCATGATGCGGAAGATCACGTGGCTGAGTTCGTTGATCAGCCGCGAAATCCCGGAAGCGGCTTCGCCAACCAGATTCAGTGCACTGCCGAACAGCACCGAGAACAGCAGCACTTGCAGAATATTGTTGTCAGCGAAGGCGCCGATCACCGAGGTCGGGATCAGGTCCATCAGAAATTGCGTGGTGGTGTGCATGTGCTGGCCGCGCTCGGCGAGGTCGCCCATGTCGGCGCTGGAGAGCTGCTCCAGATGAATGTTCGCGCCGCTGCCAATGCCGGTGCTGAAGGCGAACACCAGACCGATCACCAGAGCGATGGTGGTCAGCACTTCGAAATAGATCACCGACTTGAGGCCGATGCGCCCGACCTTCTTCAGATCGCCCGCGCCGCTGATGCCGCTGACCACCACACAGAACACGATCAGGCCAATGAGCATCTTGATCAATTTGATGAAGCCATCGCCGAGCGGTTTCAGCTGGGCGGAGTATTCAGGAAGGGTCAGCCCGCAGACGATGCCGAGCATCAGTCCGAGAACCACTTGAAGGAAGATTGAACGCGAGCACCATCTGAGCATGGGAGGAATCCTGGGTCGGTGTCCTGGCTGCCGTACGCGTGGCGCAGCGGATTCAGGACTTAATTATTGTGGTCTTACCGGTATGTCCAGTGCAGGCGCAGTCTAGGCGCAGGTTTTCGCGGATCGCAAGGGAAAATTAGAAAATTGGCATGACCGGTCTTACCAGTTGTCTGGATGGCCCGGTCTTGAGCATTTGAGAAAAATTGGCGGCTATGCCTTTTTTTCTGGGCGGGGCGTGATTCACGTTTTGATGACTGGTACATGTCTTTCGACGATGCTCAGGATGAAAGTGATCTTTGAACGTTCTTCGGTTTTGCCCAGATAGACGTAAGGCAGACTTGTGATTTTTATACCGCCCAGATAGGCATGATTTTTCAGTTTGAGAGAAACAGCTGTATGTACGCCCGTTAAGTTGTCCAGCGTTATAGCGGTGCCGCTACGGTCGACAAGAATAAACGTGGTCAAGTTGTCAGTGTCTGGCTTGACGGCCTCGACGGTATCCAGCCAGTGATTGCTGATTACCTGATTGAAATAGTTGCCCTGGTTTTTCACGGTGAGGATGTAGCCGTCAGGGTTATGACCGAAATGCAGCTTCAGCGGTTTTATCCGGCCGCTCTGCTCGTTGCTCCGGATGCCGAGCAGGTGGGACTGATCCCGTGTTTGCGGGCGTCCGGTATAGAAACCGCCGCTGAACAGACTGATGGTAGCCATCGCCGGTTTGCCGTACAGCTGTTCAAGAAAGCCGACCCTGTGGTCGAACATTCTCAGCGTTGCGATGAAAGATTTTTCGATATTGCTCGTCATGATGAAATCCATTTATCAAGTCGGGTTTCAGACTAAGCGGTTTTCATTTGTGGCGGTTTGCATGTGTGTTGCAAGAGTTTGGTTTTAACGAAGAGATGAACAATCCTGCTGGACGGGATTAGCAGGTTGCTGCTTTATTCGGGTGGTATTTTTTTATTGAATTTATGGCAATAAAAAACCGGCCATCGTGACCGGTTTTTTATTGCGGATTAACGAGGCATCAAGCGCCGTACACCGGCAGTTTCTTGCAGATGGCTTTGACTTTCTCGCGAACGGCGTCGATCACCGCTTCGTTGTTCAGATCAGCCAGGATGTCGCAGATCCAGCCGGCCAGCTCTTTGCACTCGGCCTCTTTGAAACCGCGAGTGGTCACAGCCGGAGTACCGAAGCGCAGGCCGGAGGTGACGAACGGCGAGCGTGGATCGTTAGGCACGGAGTTCTTGTTCACGGTGATGAACGCTTTGCCCAGAGCGGCGTCGGCATCTTTACCGGAGATGTCCTGCTTGATCAGCGACAGCAGGAACAGGTGGTTTTCAGTACCGCCCGATACCACGTCGAAACCGCGTGCGATGAACACTTCGGCCATGGCCTTGGCGTTCTTCACCACTTGTTGCTGGTAAGCCTTGAACTCAGGCTGCAGCGCTTCCTTGAAGCAGATCGCCTTGGCCGCGATCACGTGCTCCAGCGGGCCACCCTGGGCGCCCGGGAATACTGCGGAGTTGAGCTTCTTCTCGATCTCGGCGTTGGCACGGGCCAGGATCAGACCGCCACGTGGACCGCGCAGGGTCTTGTGCGTGGTGGTGGTCACGACGTCGGCGAACGGCACCGGGTTCGGATAAACACCAGCGGCAACCAGACCGGCGACGTGAGCCATGTCGACGAACAGGTAAGCGCCGACCTTGTCAGCGATCTCGCGGAAGCGCGGGAAGTCGAGAATCTGCGAGTAGGCCGAGAAACCGGCAACGATCATTTTCGGCTTGTGCTCGACCGCCAGGCGCTCGACTTCGTCGTAGTCGATCAGGCCGTTGGCATCGATACCGTATTGAACGGCGTTGTACAGCTTGCCCGAGGAGGAAACGCTGGCGCCGTGGGTCAGGTGACCACCATGGGCCAGGCTCATGCCCAGAATGGTGTCGCCACCTTGCAGCAGAGCCAGGTAAACAGCGGCGTTGGCCTGGGAACCGGCGTGCGGCTGAACGTTGGCGTAATCGGCGCCGAACAGTTCCTTGGCGCGGTCGATGGCCAGTTGTTCAACCACGTCCACGTATTCGCAACCACCGTAGTAACGCTTGCCCGGATAGCCTTCGGCGTACTTGTTGGTCAGGACCGAGCCTTGAGCTTCCATCACCGCTGGGCTGGTGTAGTTTTCCGAAGCGATCAGCTCAATGTGTTCTTCCTGACGCTGAGCTTCTTGCTCCATGGCGGCAAAAAGGTCGGCGTCGTACTTGGCAATAGTCAAATCACGGCTGAACATGGCGGTCCTCAAGGATCGGGGGCAGAAAAGGGGGGCATTCTAACCCAACCGCTTTTGGATGACATATGAAACGACGTCATGTCGCAGACAAGTGGCGTTCATGACAGATGTGCGGTGCTTTTGCCGGCCCCTTCGCGAGCAAAAGGGGCATTGATCGTTCCCACGCTCTGCGTGGGAATGCAGCCCGTGACGCTCTGCGTCACCTGCCGAAGCGGACGCAGAGCGTCCAGTGAGGCATTCCCACGCGGAGCGTGGGAACGATCGAAGGCTGCGATCTTTTCGGGCGCGCCGCAGATCGTCAGTCGAACATGAACAGCGCGTCGTTACAGAACTGCGCTTCAAACCGTCCCGCCGGCATCGGCCGGCCGAACAGATATCCCTGCACCTCATCGCAGCCATGCTCGCGCAGGAAGTCCAGCTGCTCATGGGTTTCCACACCCTCGGCGATCACCGCCAGGTTCAGGCTGTGGGCCATGGCAATGATCGCCCGGGCGATCTGCGCGTCCTGTTCGCCGGACGGCAGGCCGTCGACGAAAGTACGGTCGATCTTCAGCACGTCGATCGGGAATTGCTTGAGGTAGTTCAGCGATGAATAACCGGTGCCGAAGTCGTCGACCGCGATGCTCAGGCCGAGGTTTTTCAGCCCGGCAAGAATCTGCATCGCCTCGCTGACTTCGCGCATCAGGATGCTTTCGGTCAGTTCCAGCTCCAGACACGCCGGCGGCAGGCCGGTTTCGCGCAGGATCGTCGCGATTCGCGTGCCCAACTGGCCGTCGGAGAACTGCCGTGCGGAAATGTTCACCGACACCTTCGGCACCCGCACCCGTTGCTGGTGCCAGGTTTTCAGCTGTCGACAGGCCTCGCTGATGACCCAGTCGCCAACGTCCACCACCAGGCCGAGCTCTTCCAGCACCGGAATGAAATCCCCCGGCGGCACCAGCCCGCGACGCGGATGGCGCCAGCGCAGCAGCGCTTCGGCGCCGGTCAGGCGCTTGCCGTCGCCACTGAACTGCGGCTGGTAATACAGGACGAATTCGTTCTGCTCCAGCGCATGGCGCAGATCGCTTTCCAGTTCCAGACGCTCCAGCGCACTGGCGTTCATGTCGGCCTGATAGAACTGGAAGTTGTTCTTGCCGCGTTCCTTGGCGTGGTACATCGCCGTGTCGGCGTTCTTCATCAACTGGCTGAGTTCGTTGCCGTCCTGCGGACTCAGGGCGATGCCGATACTGGCGGTGACGAAGAACTCGCGGCCCTCGAGCACGAACGGCCGCACCAGGCTGGCGAGAATCTGCTCGGCGACATGAATCGCCCGGTTCAGCGCCAGTTCGCGATTGGAGCGATGCTGCAGCAGCAAGGTGAATTCGTCGCCGCCCATGCGCGCCACGGTGTCGTCGTCATCGACGCAGGCCAGCAGGCGCGTGGCCATGTCCTTGAGCATGCGGTCGCCGGCGGCGTGGCCCAAGGAGTCGTTGATCGGTTTGAAACGGTCAAGGTCGAGGAACATTAGCACCACCCACGACTTCTGCCGTTCGGCCGCTTGCAGCGCGGTGTGCAGGCGATCCTGGAACAGCGTGCGGTTCGGCAGGTGGGTGAGGGCGTCGTAATAGGCGAGGCGGTGGATGCGCTGCTCGCTGGCCTTGCGCTCGCTGATGTCGCTGAAGAAACACACGTAACTGGCCAGATCGCCCTCATCGTCAAGCACGGCAGTAATGCCGACCCACGCCGGGTAATGCTCGCCGTTACGGCGCTTCATCCACACTTCGCCTTCCCAGGTGCTGTGCTCGTGCAACTGCTTGAGCACGTAGCGCAAGTGCGCGTCCTGCTGCTCGTCGACGGTGAGCATGTTCGGCAACTGGTCGAGCACTTCGCCGACGCTGTAGCCGCTGACCCGACTGAACGCTTCGTTGGCCTGGACGATGTACCCAGCGGGGTCGGTGATCAGGATTGCCGAAGTCGAGTGCTCGAATACCGTGGCGGCCATGCGCAGATCTTTTTCGGCACGGCGCTGCTGGCTGATATCGCGGCCGACACCGAGCACGCCTTCGAACGCGCCGTGTTCGTCCCACACCAGCACCAGGCGCAGTTCGATCGGAATCTTGCGGCCATCGGCACGCAGGCAATCGAAGAGGAACAGCTGCGTTTGCACCTGACTGCGCAGCAATGCCAGTTGCTCGGGCTTGTCCAGCGCCTTGCTGACGCGGTCCATCAGCACATGAATGCCGTTCAGTTGCCCGGGATTGGCGATGATCGATTGCCAGCCGTTCTGGAAAATCCATTCGGCGTTGTAACCGAGCACCGCCTGCACCGACGGGCTGACGTAGTTCAGCGAGAGCTTGCTGTCGGTGGAGAAAATCACGTCGCTGATGCTTTCGGCGAGCATGCGGTAACGCTGCTCGCTGTCACGCAGCGATTCGCTGGCCTCGATCTGTTCGGTGATGTCCTTGGCCACGCCGATGATCCGCGTGACCTGGTCGTGCTTGTCCCGCGCCAGCGCCTGTTCACGGATGTCGAAGCGCCGCCACTTGCCGTCGCGATGGCGGAAGCGCAATTGGCATTGCAACAACTGGCTGTAACCGGCGTGACGCTGCAACTGCCGCGAACGATGGTAATAGTCGGCGTCTTCCGGGTGCAGGAGGATTTCCCAGAAGTACTCGCCCATCTGATGCAGTTCAGTGCGGTTGTAGCCCAGGGTCTGGCCGAGGTGATGGTTGCTGAAAATCATCCGCTGGCTGATCACGTCCTGCACATACAGATGATCGGGCACGGTGCGCACCACGTCCGACCAGAAGCCTTCACGCTCCAGCAGCGACAGCTCGATCAGCTTGCGACTGGTGATGTCGTTGATGCTGAGAATCACCGCTTTATAGTCGTGCTGCTCGCTCGGCAGGCGCAGGACCATCCACAGGTGCTGGTCGCGGCCATTGCTGTTGGGCAGTTTGATTTCCAGTTCCAGCTGTTTCTGCTGCTGCAGGACGGCGTCGAGGATCTGCTGACCGATCGCGCACTGCGGATGGCGCTGGCCATCGATCAGCAGTTGCCAGGCATCGTCGCAGGAATGCACATCGAGCAGTTGCAGGGCGACCTGATTGACTTCGGTGACGCGCATTTCCGCGAGCAACTGCTGGCGCTGCTGCGGTTGGTCGAGCCAGGCCTTGAGCTGGTCACTGGTCTGGATCTGCGCCTTGTCGAACATCTGCTTGAGGCCGGACAGGTCGAGTACGCACAAGGCCACGCCGGTGCCTTCGAAAATATCCTGATAACGCCGCCGGCCTTCATGCACCTGACGCTGGCGCCGACGCATGTTCAGCAGCGCGATCACCGGCAACATCGAAAACGCCAGGCCGAGCAGGCATTTGCCGATGAACGCTGGCAGCAATTCTTCGAGTACGCGCTGGCGGTCGAACAGCCCGCGCAATTGCCAGTCGCTGCTGCTCAGCGGCACGGTCAGCACGGTGTTGGCGACATCGTCGGGCGTCAGCCCGCCAGCCTTGACCGAGGGCAGCCCGGCGTCGCGGCTGATGATCTGGTGATTGAGGCGGTTTTCCACCAGCCACAACGGGCGCAGGGCGGTGGCGTCCTGTTTGGTCAGCGAGTCGAAGAAGGTTGGCGTCAAACGCAAGGCCCAGTAACCGCGACTGCTGCCGCTGGCCTGATGCAACAGCAGATGCACCACCGAGCCGTCATCGGCATTGCTGAAGTAATGCGCCTGGGCACGGCTGCGGCGCACCAGTTCGGTCAGGTAATCGGCGTCGGAACTGTCGGTGGCGCTGTCGCTGATGATCCGGCCGGAGGGCGAGAGCAGGGCCATGCTGCGCAGATCTGGCAGCGAGCGTTGCAGTTTGCGCAGGAGCATCTGCTGTTCGTCGGCTGTTTGCGGCTGTTCGACGATCGGTAGCAGATTGAGGGCGATTTGCGCATTCAGCGCCATGTTCAGGCTGACCTGGGCGGCGAGGTCGGCGGTGTAGTCGATGGTGTATTGGCGCTGATTTTTCTGAGTTTCGCGCAATTGATCGAGCAGTTGCCAGAACAGCAACGCGAGCAATAACAGCACGAGGGTGGCCAGCGCACCCTTTAATGTCCCGCGCAGGGGCGAGCCGGGCGCCGGTGGGGTGCTGCTCACAGAGGCTGGCGGAGTGACATTGGTCAAGCTGTGATCCTGCGATTTGGCTGGACTGGCGCGACGTGCACTATAAGCCGGACGCCCGAAGGGCGGCTAGCATGCCTTGACTCGTGGCGAAGTGCCAGCCCCTCTCGGCTGGACTGCCTTCTAGCATTAAGGTAGCTTTGCCGGTTAGACCGGGGGCGTTCCAGCCCCTACAATCAGACTTTTTCCAGCGCGCACGCATTGATCGCGATCAAGTGAACGACGCGCACAGTCTGGCCAGGCATCGCCTGCGCTCCAATCATTCATCTGTCACTGACCCAAGGTTCTCCATGGCTCAATACGTCTTCACCATGCATCGGCTGGGCAAAGTTGTTCCGCCGAAGCGGGAAATCCTCAAGAACATTTCGCTGTCCTTCTTCCCCGGCGCCAAGATCGGCGTGCTCGGCCTCAACGGTTCGGGTAAATCCACGCTGCTGAAAATCATGGCCGGCGTCGACACCGAGTTCGAAGGCGAAGCCCGTCCGATGCCGGACCTGAACATCGGTTACCTGCCGCAAGAGCCGCAGCTCGACCCTGCCAAGACCGTGCGTGAAGTGGTCGAGGAAGCGGTCAGCGTGATCAAGGATGCGCAAGCGCGTCTGGACGAGGTCTACGCGGCCTACGCCGACCCGGATGCCGACTTCGACAAGCTTGCTGCTGAACAGGCCAAGCTCGAAGCGATCCTGCAGGCCAGCGACGGCCACAACCTCGAGCGCCAACTGGAAGTCGCCGCCGATGCGCTGCGTCTGCCAGCCTGGGACGCGAAAGTCGAACACCTGTCCGGTGGTGAAAAGCGCCGTGTCGCCCTGTGCCGTCTGCTGCTGTCCGCGCCGGACATGCTGCTGCTCGACGAACCGACCAACCACCTGGACGCCGATTCGGTGGCGTGGCTGGAGCATTTCCTCCACGACTTCCCGGGCACCGTGGTCGCGATCACGCACGACCGTTACTTCCTCGACAACGTCGCCGGCTGGATTCTGGAACTCGACCGCGGCGCGGGCATTCCTTACGAGGGCAACTATTCGGGCTGGCTCGAAGCCAAGTCCGATCGTCTGGCCCAGGAATCCAAGCAGCAGTCGGCTCATGAAAAAGCCATGAAGGAAGAACTGGAGTGGGTGCGCAAAGGCGCCAAGGCCCGCCAGTCGAAATCCAAGGCACGTCTGCAACGCTTCGAAGAAATGCAATCGCAGGAATTCCAGAAGCGCAGCGAGACCAACGAGATCTACATCCCGGCCGGTCCGCGCCTGGGCGACAAGGTCATCGAATTCAAGAACGTCACCAAGGGCTACGGCGATCGCGTGCTGATCGACAACCTGTCGTTCTCCATGCCGAAGGGCGCCATCGTCGGCGTGATCGGCGGTAACGGTGCCGGTAAATCGACGCTGTTCCGCATGCTGATGGGCAAGGAAACCCCGGATTCGGGCAGCATCGAAATCGGTGAAACCGTGCAACTGGCCTGCGTCGACCAGAGCCGCGAAGACCTCGACGGCAGCAAGACCGTGTTCCAGCAGATTTCCGACGGTTCCGACCAGATCCGCATCGGCAACTACGAGATCCCGTCGCGCACCTACGTCGGTCGCTTCAACTTCAAGGGCGGCGACCAGCAGAAGTTCGTCAAGGATCTGTCCGGCGGTGAGCGCGGTCGTCTGCATCTGGCGCTGACCCTGAAGGAGGGCGGCAACGTCCTGCTGCTCGACGAACCGTCCAACGACCTCGACGTGGAAACCCTGCGTTCGCTGGAAGAAGCCCTGCTGGACTTCCCGGGCGCCGCCATTGTGATCTCTCACGATCGGTGGTTCCTTGACCGTGTCGCCACGCACATTCTGGCGTACGAAGACGACTCGCAAGCGGTGTTCTTCGAAGGCAACTACACCGAGTACGAAGCCGACCGCAAAAAGCGCCTCGGCGAAGCAGCGGCCCAGCCTCACCGGGTGCGTCACAAGAAACTGGCCTGATATCGGGTTGGTTGCAGAAAGAGCGGAGCCTTCGGGCTCCGTTTTTTTTGCCCTGGTTTTTTCCTGATAAACCGAGTTGCGGCTTTCGCGAGCAGGCTCGCTCCCACAGGGGTAACGCATTCCAAATGTGGGAGCGAGCCTGCTCGCGAAGATGGTGTAGCTATTGGTGCAAGTCTTGAATCTGTGCTCCCCACTCAGGTGCAAAAACGGATCAAAAACCCCTTGGATTTATATCCTGTGCACCATTTAATTTCATAACTGCGACATTTTGCTCTGTTCCTGTGCGCAATTCGTTTGTTACAGTCCGGCCCAATCTCCTCCAACGACAATAAATTTGCCGAGACTTTGCCCATGATCGAATCCGTCGAATCCTTCCTAGCGCGCCTGAAAAAACGCGACCCGGACCAACCCGAATTCCACCAGGCTGTCGAAGAAGTCCTGCGCAGTCTTTGGCCGTTTCTCGAAGCCAATCCGCATTACCTGACTTCAGGCATTCTCGAGCGTATCTGCGAGCCGGAGCGCACGCTGGTTTTCCGGGTGTCGTGGGTCGACGATCAGGGCAAGATCCAGGTCAATCGCGGCTTCCGTATCCAGATGAACAGCGCCATCGGCCCGTACAAGGGCGGCTTGCGTTTTCATCCGTCGGTGAACCTCGGCGTGTTGAAATTCCTCGCCTTCGAGCAGACCTTCAAGAACTCGCTGACCTCCCTGCCCATGGGCGGCGGCAAGGGCGGTTCCGACTTCGATCCGAAGGGCAAGAGCGATGCTGAAGTCATGCGCTTCTGCCAGGCGTTCATGAGCGAGCTGTATCGCCACATCGGTGCCGACGTTGATGTGCCGGCCGGTGACATCGGCGTCGGTGCGCGGGAGATCGGTTTCCTTTTCGGCCAGTACAAGCGCCTGAGCAACCAGTTCACCAGCGTCCTCACCGGCAAGGGCATAACCTACGGCGGCAGCCTGATTCGCCCGGAAGCCACCGGTTTCGGCTGCGTGTACTTCGCCGAAGAAATGCTCAAACGCCGCGGGCAGAGCGTGGAAGGCAAGCGCGTGGCGATTTCCGGTTCCGGCAACGTCGCGCAGTACGCGGCGCGCAAAGTGATGGACCTGGGCGGCAAAGTGATTTCCCTCTCCGATTCCGAAGGCACGCTGTACTGCGAAGCAGGACTGAGCGAAGCACAGTGGCTGACGCTGCTGGAGCTGAAAAACATCAAGCGCGGGCGCATCAGCGAACTGGCAAGCGCCCATGGTCTGGAATTCCGCGCCGGCCAACATCCGTGGTCGCTGCCGTGCGACATCGCGCTGCCCTGCGCGACGCAGAACGAACTCGACGCCGAAGCCGCGCGCACGCTGCTGCGTAACGGCTGCGTCTGCGTGGCTGAAGGCGCGAACATGCCGACCACGCTGGCGGCTGTGGATATCTTTATCGAGGCCGGCATTCTGTTCGCACCGGGCAAGGCGTCGAATGCCGGCGGTGTTGCCGTGAGTGGTCTGGAAATGTCGCAGAACGCCATGCGCCTGCTGTGGACCGCGGGCGAGGTCGACAGCAAGCTGCACGCGATCATGCAGTCGATCCACCACGCCTGCGTGCATTACGGCGAAGACAACGGTCAGATCAATTACGTCAAGGGCGCGAACATTGCCGGCTTCGTCAAAGTCGCCGATGCGATGTTGGCGCAAGGCGTGGTTTAAGCCGGTTCGATGCGGATCACTTCGATCAGTTGATCGCCGGCAGGTCGCTGCCATAGCACTTCATCGTTGAGCCGGGCGCCGAGCAGGGCCCGGCCCAGCGGTGAGGCCCAGTTGATCAGGCCCTGACTGGCGTTGGCCTGATCCTCGCCGACCAGTTGCACGCGGTGTTCAGTGTCGTGTTCATCGGCAAAAGTCACCCAGCTACCGATCTGCACCTTGTCGGTGGAGGTCGCAGCGACTGCGACTTGGGCACTGCTCAGGCGTTGAGTGAAATAGCGCAGATCCCGTTGCAGATCGGCCAGACGTTGCTTGTCGGCTTGCTCGCCCTTGGCCGTTTGCTCGGCGTGCAGGCTCTGCAACTCGGCGACTTTCGCCTGCAACTGCGCCAGACCTTGCGGGGTGACGTAGTTGGGCTGCGTGCTGACCTGACGTTCGACCGGCTGATCGGCCTGCGCGGCGGCGTTGTCTTCGTTGACGAATGCGCGACTCATGAAGTCCTCCTGTTAAAGGATTTGGGCCATGGTTGCCGGCATTTGGTTTCAACGGATGTCTGCAAGCGACCTATTGCGAGCGATAAGCCCGCCCGATGTCCTGGTCCTTCTGCTGCTGCCAGGCGCGTTCGCGTTCGTCCCAATGCTCGTTGCGATATTGCTCGCGATCCCTGTTTTCGAGCATCGCCTGACATTGGCGGAAGCCGTCGACCCAGCCGTCGGCGTATTGCTGATCCTTGAGATAGCGCGGCACGTTCTTGCGAAACTCGCCGCTGATCGAGCCCGCCGCTTGCCGGCCGCTGACGCAACCGTTATCGAAACCGTCGGCGAAGGCCGGTGGATAACCCTTGGCGATCAAGTCTTCATGGGTGGTCTGGCAACCGCCCAGCGCCAATACAACGGCCAACAATCCCACGCACCGCCACATCGCACTCTCCCGCGCCGGTTTTCGGCTGATACGGGAAGTCTAGAAGGCGATTCATGAGGCGGCTGTCGAAGGCCTGTGAAAAATCCATTGCACACCACAAAGCACCTGTGGGAGCGAGCCTGCTCGCGAAGGCGTCGTGTCAGGCAACACTACTATTGACTGAACCACCGCTTTCGCGAGCAGGCTCGCTCCCACAGGAAGATTTACACAGGCTCGGGATCAGTAGTGATACCACTTCACTTCCAGCATGACTTCCGTTTCCGGGCTGGCGAGCTGGCTGAATTCGCGCTGCGCGCTCAGGCGCAAACCGAGGTTGCGCGACAGTTCCCACTGCTGATTCAGGCTCAGGCTGCGGCGCACTTCACCGTTGAAGAAGTAGTCGCCCTTGGCTTCCAGGCTCAGATTGCCCAGCGGGTTTTTCCATAGCACGCCGGTGTTGAAGCCACCGGCCGGGGAAACAAACTCGGCGAAGTCGTTGTTATGTTCCACGCGCACCGTGCCCAGCGCAAAGCCGAGCACGTCTTCGCCCAACTGCCACGTGCCGCCGCCGCCACCGTTGACATGGCTGACCAGCGTTTCGTCGTCATGCTTGCCCGGCACGCGCTCAAGGCCACCGGTGACTTGCCACGACAATGGTTGCAGCAGCTCGTTGCGCGGGGTCAGCGAACGAATGGTCGCCAGGTCCAGTTGCTGCAACTGCCAGTCATTGCCTTCGTATTGGCGCAGCTTCAGTTGCAGGATCTCGATCTGCGCGCCGAGAGGAAAGCTTTCGGCGTTGTCATTGAGGTCGTGATAAGCCATGCGCAGGCCATATTCGCCGAACGCGCGATCGCCGCGCGTACCGAGGCCGGCCTGCCAGGTGCGGGACTCGTGGCCATCTTCGGGCAGACCGGGTTGCGGTATTTCCAGCTCCGGCGCCGGGTTCTTGTTGATCGCCCGCAGCAGTTCGAAACTGCGCTGCGCCCGTTGCGGGTCGCGCTCCTGGCCGTTGGCGCGGTAGCGCTCCAGACGATAGGCGGCGTCGACGATCAGCGCCTGACGTGCGCGCGGCAGGGCTTTGAACGTTGGCTCTTGCAGGACTTTTTGATCGGCGCTGACTTTCAGCACCCATTGCTGTTCATCATCGCTCAACGGCTCGGCGCGGCTGAGCAGTTCACGTTCGCGGGACGGGCGATATTCGATGTGCTCGACCAGCCCGGCCTCTTTCACCGCTTTGACGGTGTCGGTGGGGATTGCGGTCAGCGGGAATTGTTCGGTCAGGCGCAGGCTCGGCCGCGCCACTTGCAGCAGTTCCAGCAAGCGATACGAGCAGTTTTCGTCGAAGAAGAAATAGTCGAACTGGATCTGCTTGAGCTCCCACACATGTTCGACCATGCGTGCGGTTTCTTCCTGTGTCAGATTGAGCCGGTATTCCCACAGGTCACGGTTTTCCAGGCTGCGGTATTCCGACAGTTTTTCCTGATACGGCACCAGCGCGAACAGCCCCGGGTAGCCGCCCATCAAGCCTTTCCAGGCATACAGAATGCTGTTGTCCGAGCCTTCGATGTAGGCGCCGAAGTTGATCGCGTAGCTGAGCAGCGAGGTCTTGTCGGCCTGCACATCCGCCTGATCGATGCGCAGCAGGGTGTGGCCGAACATCGACGACGGGCTGTTGAGATACGCCGCCGGGAAAATCATCACCGCACTGTGCGGCGAGACGTCCTTGAACCATTGCTTGTATTCGGCGCATTCCGGCGCTGGCAGGTCGGCGAGATTGAGCTGCGCTTTCAGCCAGCGTGTACGCGCGGGGTATACGCATTGTGCGTGTTGCTCGCCGAGGCTGGCCGGGGCGTACAACGCCTGCACGGTGGCGGCCAGTTCGCGGTCCGGATGCTCGTTGCCGTCGGGCGCGAGAAAAAACTTCTTGTCGCTGACATAGCTGCGCCAGCCGCCGAGTTTGGCGGTTTCGTAATGACCGAGGGAAATCCAGAAGCGGTCGTTGGCCAGTTGCTGCAAACGTTGAGGATCGATGTGAGGCGCGGCGGACAGCGGGGCGCAGACACAGAGCGCCAGCCAGGCAAGGCGTTTGAGCATAGGTGGCAACTTAAGTCGAAAGAAAACAAATCCCGGATCGGGGGTAATCACTGCACCCTGTGGCGAGGGGATTTATCCCCGCTGGGCTGCGAAGCGGCCCCATAAGCTGTGTCACCAATGCATCGGATACATCGCATGCACAGGTTTTACGACTGCTTCGCAGCCGAACGGGGATAAATCCCCTCGCTACAGACCGTATTCAAAATAAAACCCGCTTCCCGAAGGAAGCGGGCGGGGTCGAGCTTAAGCCTGAGTTGCGTACTTGGCCAGACGTGGGTCCGATTTCAGTACTGCCAGGGTGTTGGTATGCACGTCTTCAGCGGTCACGTCAGCTTTGCTGAAGATCTGCTGGAAGTGCTCGTGGGTCACTTGCGCGAAGTGCGCGCGATCTTCCGGTGCTACGCCCAGGACCACGGCATAAGTGGTCAGCGCTTCGCCATTGCCTTTGGCCATGTCTTCGGACAGCTCGTTCATCATGCCATTCATGGCGAACCAGGATTTGCCGCCGTAGGTCAGCGATGCGTTGGTCGAGCAACCGTTGGTGCCGGAAGTCATACCGAACGTGGCGTTACCGGAAGTGCCGTTGGTGGTGGAAGCAAGGAAGTGCGCCGGGGTGCCACGCTGACCTTCGAACAGCATGTTGCCCCAACCGCAATCCGGGCCGCCCGGGGCTTGCGCCATTGCGTTGATGGATACAGCGGTGAAGAGAGTACCGAGAAGAATCCGTTTCATAGCTTTGTTCTCTTTATGTGCATACCAATGGACAGGGTTCTGGCCCTTCGTGCTCTGCCCGAGGACAAAGCCGAAAGTGTCAGTGGGCCGGTATTAGTTCCAGCCGCGCAGTTTGGAGTTTAGGCACGTTCCAGCGGTTCCGTGACTTTTTGCAAAATATTTGGAATAAACCTCTGATTTATCGGGACGCGTCGGCCGGCCGCGCGCTTGTCTATGCTTTGTCATGTGGCGCGCCTTGCCAGTGGGGCACGGGCAGCGCCAGAATGCCGCTACCTGCCCCGCCTGATTGTTAAGGAAGCCCGATGCCTGATCCTGTTGCTGCCAGCCTGCGTCTTGCGCCCGAAGCGCTGACTCGTCCGTTTTCCGCTGAACAGTTCAGCTTCACTAGCACCAATGATCTGGAGCCCTTTCGCGGTGTGCTCGGCCAGGAACGCGCGGTCGAAGCCTTGCAGTTCGGTGTGGCGATGCCACGCCCCGGTTACAACGTATTCGTCATGGGCGAGCCCGGCACCGGCCGTTTCTCGTTCGTCAAACGCTACCTGAAAGCCGAAGGCAAGCGCCTGCAGACCCCGGCGGACTGGGTCTACGTCAACAACTTCGATGAGCCGCGCGAACCGCGTGCACTGGAGCTGCCATCGGGCACGGCGGCCTCGTTCATCGGCGACATCAACGGCCTGATCGACAATCTGCTGGCGACTTTTCCAGCAGTTTTCGAACACCCGTCCTACCAGCAGAAAAAAAGCGCCATCGACCGCGCCTTCAATCAGCGCTACGACAAGGCGCTGGACATCATCGAGCGCCTGGCCCTGGAAAAAGACGTCGCCCTGTACCGCGACAGCAGCAACATCGCTTTCACCCCAATGCTCGACGGCAAGGCCCTGGACGAAGCCGAATTCGCGCAGTTGCCGGAAACCGAGCGCGAGCGTTTTCACGATGACATTTCCGGCCTCGAAGAGCGCCTGAACGAAGAACTCGCCAGCCTGCCGCAGTGGAAGCGCGAGTCGAACAATCAACTGCGTTCGCTCAACGAAGAAACCATCACCCTGGCCTTGCAGCCTTTGCTGGCGCCGCTGTCGGAGAAGTACGCAGAGAACGCCGGGGTCTGCGGTTACCTGCAAGCGATGCAGGTGTATCTGCTGAAAACCGTGGTCGAGCAACTGGTCGACGACAGCAAGACCGACGCCGTCGCGCGCAAGTTGCTGGAAGAACAATACGCACCGAGCCTGGTGGTCGGGCATCCGGCCAGCGGCGGTGCACCGGTGGTGTTCGAGCCGCATCCGACATACGAAAACCTGTTCGGCCGCATTGAGTACACCACCGATCAGGGCGCGCTCTACACCACTTACCGGCAGTTGCGTCCGGGTGCGCTGCACCGCGCCAATGGCGGTTTCCTGATTCTCGAAGCGGAAAAAATGCTCAGCGAGCCGTTCGTGTGGGATGCGCTCAAACGCGCCCTGCAATCGCGCAAACTGAAAATGGAATCGCCGCTGGGCGAGATGGGCCGCTTCGCCACCATGACCCTGAATCCGCAGCACATCCCGTTGCAGGTCAAAGTCATCATCATCGGTGCGCGGCAGCTGTATTACACGCTGCAGGATCTCGATCCGGACTTCCAGGAGATGTTCCGCGTTCTGGTCGACTTCGACGAAGACATCCCGATGGTCGACGAAAGCCTCGAGCAGTTCGCCCAGCTCCTGAAAACCCGTACTTCGGAAGAAGGCATGGCGCCGCTGACCGCCGATGCGGTGGCACGGCTGGCGACCTACAGCGCACGGCTGGCCGAGCATCAGGGGCGCTTGTCGGCGCGCATTGGCGATCTGTTCCAACTGGTCAGCGAGGCGGATTTCATTCGCCATCTGGCCGGCGATGAAATGACCGACGCCGGCCATATCGAACGCGCCCTGAAAGCCAAGGCCACCCGCACCGGGCGCGTCTCGGCGCGGATTCTCGACGACATGCTCGCCGGGATCATCCTCATCGACACCGACGGTGCGGCAGTCGGCAAGTGCAACGGGCTGACGGTGCTGGAGGTCGGTGATTCGGCGTTCGGCGTGCCGGCGCGGATTTCCGCCACGGTCTATCCGGGCGGCAGCGGTATCGTCGACATCGAACGTGAGGTCAACCTCGGCCAGCCGATTCACTCCAAAGGCGTGATGATCCTTACCGGTTATCTGGGCAGCCGTTACGCCCAGGAATTCCCGCTGGCGATCTCGGCGAGCATTGCGCTCGAGCAGTCTTACGGCTACGTCGATGGCGACAGTGCATCGCTGGGCGAGGCGTGCACGCTGATTTCGGCCCTGTCGAAAACCCCGCTCAAGCAATGTTTTGCCATCACCGGTTCGATCAACCAGTTCGGCGAGGTGCAGGCCGTCGGCGGGGTCAACGAGAAGATCGAAGGCTTCTTCCGCCTCTGCGAAGCGCGCGGCCTGACCGGCGAGCAGGGCGCGATCATTCCCCAGGCCAACGTCGCCACGCTGATGCTCGATGAGAAGGTCCTCGCCGCCGTGCGCGCCGGGCAGTTCCACGTGTATGCGGTGCGTCAGGCCGATGAGGCGCTGAGCCTGCTGGTGGGCGAGCCGGCCGGGGAGCCGAACGCCGATGGCGAATTCCCCGAAGGCAGCATCAATGCGCGAGTGGTTGAGCGCCTGCGCGATATTGCCGAGATGATCAGCGAAGAGGACGTGAAAGAGGCCGAGAAGGAACTGGCGCAGGAGGCTCTCGCCGAAGCCAAACCGGCCTGATCAGTTCACGCCAGACCCTGTGGGAGCGAGCCTGCTCGCGAAAGCGCTGTATCAGTCGACGAATGAGTTGGCTGATCCATCGTCTTCGCGAGCAGGCTCGCTCCCACAGTGCTTTTCCAGACTGATCTCTGCGGGGATCTTCGGGGAATGTGCCACTACTCTGGCGCCAATATTCACACAATGACCATTCGGCGCCTTCTGGTTCCATTTGGCTTGCGCGGGACACTTTTCTTCTATTCTCAGGTCAAGGATATCGACAGTATCACTGGATCGAGCCAGTCCTCCCGTGGGGGCTGAATACCGGCTTTACCGAGGGTCGCCGCCATGTCGCGCAACCTCTGTCTCACCCGTCAATGCCTGGGTCTGGTGACCCGTATCGAATGCGCCGTCAAGCCGCTGGCCGGCGACAACGGCATGTGGACGCTGCTCTTCGCGGCCGGCATGGCCGGCGAACAACCTTCCGCGATAAAAGCCCAAGGCCCGTTCCACGGCCCGGTCGCGGCCGAGTCGATTCTCGACACCATCGTTGAAAGCCTGACCTTGCATGGTTACGAACTGGCCGATGATCCGCAGATCTGGAGCCTGCACCTGCAAGCGCAGTTGCGGCAGATCAACGGCGGCCGTGGGCGCAGTCTCAACGGTTAAGGCGTTGTCTGGTCCACCTGCGCCTTGTCGAGCTTGACCTCAAAGCCGTATTGCACGGTGGCGAGGTCGGTGCGCTGATAGGTTTCCACGCGAGTCGGGCGACCATAAAAGTAGTGCACGCCGAGTAGCGCCGGGCCTTCGGTGCTGGCGTCGTGGCTGACCGAAAGAATCTGCTTGAGGTAATGGCCACTGTCGTCCTTGACGAAGAAACGCCATTCGTTGGCCGGGAAGGTTTTCAGGTCGACCACCAGCGTGTTGTCCTTGATCGCCAGGCCTTTGGGCAATGACTGCGCGTCGTAAGATTGCTTGGCCACCGTGGCCAGAAACAACGGCATCGAGCCCACGGCAATCGCCGGGGTTTCCGGAAACAGATTCAGATCATAAGTAATCGTCGCTGATAGCGGATCAACCTGATATGCCTCGGGCGGCAGTTCGATCGGCTCGTCGAGTTTGCCGCCGCGCTTTTCCGTGAAGAAGGTCACCGGGCTGACGCCGGGGTTGAGTTCGTCGCCAAGCAATTCGTCGTTGAAGGTGCGGCGGTGGGAAAACTCGATACGCGCCGCGCTCGGTTCTTCCACCGATTGATGAATGCGCACGCCGGCCTTCAATTGTTCCTCGGTCAGGTCCGCGCCTTTGAGCCAGTTGGCGGCGAGATCGTCATACACCACAACTGGCAGGTCCAGCGGCTGCACGGCTTTGGCCGTGGTGTGCGGATTGAAGGTGCGCACCGGCAGGTCCAGGGATTTGCGCGTCATCGTTGCCGAGGAGAAGTCGAGCACGCTGACTTCCAGGGTCTCGATCGGGCCGTGGAAATACACCTTGTTGTAGCGGCGCGGGTGGTCTTTCTCGAAGGCTTGCTGGTCGTCGCTGAGCTGTTTTTCCAGGGTGTCGCTCCAGCTCTTCTGCTTCTGTAACTGCGTCAGTTGTTTCTGGTAAAACGCGACCTGCTCCGGGCTTTCGTTGATCGAACCGGCGCGCACCAGGTATTGGCCGCTGGCGTCGCGGGCCTGGACGATCAGCGGATTGATCCGGGTTTCGGCGACTTCCGCTGCCAGCGGCAGGCTGTTGCTGACTTCGACCTCGGCATAGTTCTTTTCCAGCTTGAGCAGTTTGACGCTGAGGTTGTCGTTGCTGCGGGTCTGGCCGACGTCGTTCTGCGTCAGGTCGAAGCTGTACAGCCGCCGGGGCGCGATGACTTCGACCTGGCCTTGCAGGCTGACCGGTTGCGGCAGGCTTTTCTTGTCGACGTTGAGGCCATCGATGAACGGGTAGGTCACCGTCAGGTCATCGGGGTTGGTCACGTTGGAGCTGGACGGGCTGAGCTGAATGCCCGGATCGGTTTCCGACCACTCCGGCTGCCAGGCGATCACGCGTTTGTTGCTCAGCGTCACCGAATGCCATTCGATGCCGTGCGGAAACAGGAACCCGCCGGGAATGTTCAGGTTGAACGGGAATACCGGTTGCAGATCGGTCAGGTAATCCGAGCTGGCGTCCTTGTGCAGCACGAACAGACCGTTGATGAAGGTATCGACCAGCGCTTGCGGGGTAGGGTAGTGCTTGAGCACGGCGAGGGCGTCGGCACCGTATTCGGTGTGCGGCGCGATGTCGTCGAGCTTGAGCCGGGCGCGTTCGAGCAACAGCAGCGAGCCGCCGAGTTCGGTGATGGCGTCCTTGAGCTTGGGATCGCTGATCGTGTCCAGTGACTGTTCGAAGGTGGCGGTCTTTTCGTCGAGGTTGGCGACTTGTTTTTCATCGCCGGGCGAGCAACCGCCGATGAGCAAGGCGAGGCAGATTCCGGCAGTCGTCAAGGCTGATCGCACATCCATTTCCACGCGTCCTGTCCACTGTCATTGGGCTGTCAATGCTTTGGACACTAGCAGAAAAACTTTGTCACACACACGCAGGTGGCGGATTTTCCGGCGGTTTCTGGCTGTCACAGCGGGCTGTTATACTCGCCGCCATTTCCAGCCCCTTGTGTGAGAGTCAATGGAACGCTTTATCGAAAATGCAATGTACGCCACCCGCTGGCTGCTGGCGCCGATCTACATCGGCCTGTCCCTCGGTCTGCTGGCGCTGGCATTGAAGTTCTTCCAGGAAATCATCCATATCCTGCCCAACGTCTTCGCCATGGCTGAATCGGATCTGATTCTGGTGCTGCTGTCGCTGATCGACATGGCGCTGGTGGGTGGTCTGCTGGTGATGGTGATGATTTCCGGCTACGAGAACTTCGTCTCGCAACTGGACATCGACGAAGGCAAAGAGAAGCTCAGCTGGCTGGGCACCATGGACTCGTCGTCGCTGAAGATGAAAGTCGCGGCGTCGATCGTGGCGATTTCTTCGATCCACCTGCTGCGCATCTTCATGGATGCCAAGAACGTCGATCCCGAGCATCTGATGTGGTACGTGATCATTCACATGACTTTTGTGGTGTCCGCGTTTGCCATGGGTTACCTGGACAAGGTCACCAAGCACTGATCAGCCGATCAAGGCAAAAAAACCGCCCGTCTGTTGCGAAACAGACGGGCGGTTTCGTTTGTGGCTTGTGCTTTCAAACGCAGCGGCCTATGCCTGTAACGGTGCGATTCGCCACGGTGTGAGGTGCTTCCATGAACCTGCAAGAGTTGAACGCGTTTGCTGTTGCCAAAAAGGTCGACGAGTTGAACCTGATCTCCATGGAAGGAGGCATTTACCTGTTGGAAGCGAGGATGCATGGGACGGCGTATCCGTTGAGCGATCTCAAGGGCAATATGCTGACGCTGCGCTCAGTGGAGCACGCGCGGGATCTGCTGCATGCCTTCCACACCTCAGTCCATGACGAAATGTGCGGGCTGGTCGCTGACCTCGATGAAAGCCTGAAAGTGCCGCTCGCCTGGCGCTCGGCCCTGTAGCCCCGGCCCCAAGTCCGGGGTATCTGTGCTAGTCTGCTCGCCCTTTTGGTTCCGGGCGCGCCGGGACGCGCTGTGCACGCACGGCAAGTCCTGTGGCCGTCCGCACAGCGGAGCAGTGTCATGTCCGAAGTAAATCTGTCCACCGACGAAACCCGCGTCAGCTACGGTATCGGCCGTCAACTCGGCGACCAGCTGCGCGACAACCCGCCACCGGGTGTCAGCCTGGACGCGATCCTGGCCGGTCTGACCGACGCTTTCGCCAGCAAGCCAAGCCGTGTTGGCCAGGAAGAAATGTCCGCCAGCTTCAAAGTGATCCGCGAGATCATGCAAGCCGAAGCAGCTGCCAAGGCTGAAGCCGCGGCTGGCGAAGGCCTGGCCTTCCTCGCCGAAAACGCCAAGCGTGACGGCATCACCACCCTGGCTTCCGGCCTGCAATTCGAAGTGCTGACTCAGGGCGACGGCGCCAAGCCGACCCGTGAAGACCAGGTGCGTACGCATTACCACGGCACGCTGATCGACGGCACTGTGTTCGACAGCTCCTACGAGCGCGGCCAGCCTGCAGAATTCCCGGTTGGCGGCGTGATCGCTGGCTGGACCGAAGCCCTGCAACTGATGAATGCCGGCAGCAAATGGCGCCTGTACGTGCCGAGCGAACTGGCTTACGGCGCACAAGGCGTGGGCAGCATCCCGCCGCACAGCGTTCTGGTATTCGACGTCGAGCTGCTCGACGTTCTGTAATACCGAGCCTGCCTTGATGGCGGGCTAACCCTGTGGGAGCGAGTTTGTTCGCGAAGGCGGTGTGTCAGTCAACTCAATTGTCGACTGGAAATCGGTCTTCGCGAGCAGCCTCGCTCCCACAGGTTTTGTACTACCGCTCATATTTCGATCTTGTTGTGCAGCTCATTGGTCGGGCGCAACGCCCGGGCATAGCAGAACAGGAACAGATTGCGCACCAGCTCCTTGAGCACCAGCGGCTCGCTGGAATTGAGGCTGCTGACGTCCAAATCGCCTTGATCCTGCAGCTCATGCAACGCTTCTTCTTCAAGCACTGCGCAGACTTCGCCGGTTTCCCGATGGAGGATTCTGAGGTAAGGGTGTGGGCGATCCAGCCAGGCGTCGATCAAATAAGTCATGGGTCTCATCTCCTTGAAAGGTTTCAATGAGAATAATTCTTATTCATCAAATAGCAAGTGCCTATTGGCGGATCGTGGAGTTTTCCGGGTAAAGATTGTGTCAGGTCAAAATGGCTGGCTGATGGCCATGCGCGGATTCATTGAGCCGAAGCGGGGAGGGCAAAGCTCCATCCCACGGCTGGCGCAGGATGGATGACGCAAGGCTCAGACTTTTCTGACGAACTCGGATTTGAGCTTCATCGGGCCGATGCCGTCGATCTTGCAGTCGATGTCGTGGTCGCCATCGCACAGGCGGATGTTCTTGACCTTGGTGCCGACCTTGACCACCAGCGATGTGCCCTTGACCTTGAGGTCCTTGATCACGGTGATGGTGTCGCCGTCCTGCAGGACGTTGCCGACCGAATCTTTCTTCACGGCATCATCGGCCGCCACTTCGGCTTCGCCGCTGGCAGACCACTCGTGGGCGCACTCGGGGCAGACCAGTTGGGTGCCGTCTTCGTAGGTGTATTCGGAATTGCATTTCGGGCAGGGTGGCAACGTGCTCACTAAGGTTCCTTGGGTATCAGGAGGACTAAAGGGCGCACATTGTATAGGGTTTTACGCGGAGGAGGGCAT
>NZ_JAPCIK010000047.1:0-82317 GCF_025910115.1 Pseudomonas sp. RG1 | reverse complement strand
CGCATCGCGGTATTCGCTGGCCGGCAGCGCCTCGAGGCACTTGATCGCGCGGGCCACGTAATCGCGGGCCAGTTGCGCGGTGTACTCCAGCGAGCCGGACGCTTCGACGGCGATGCGGATGCTTTCGAGGTCTTCGATTCCGCCTTTCTGGATCGCCTGACGCACCAGTGCCGCCTGCTCGGCCGTACCTTCGCGCATGGTGTAGATCAGCGGCAGGGTTGGCTTGCCTTCGGCCAGATCGTCGCCGACGTTCTTGCCCAGGGTTTCCGCGTCGCCTTTATAGTCGAGCAAGTCATCAACCAGCTGGAATGCCACACCCAAGTGATCGCCGAACGTGCGCAGGGCTTCGCTCTGCTCGGCAGTCGCGCCGGCGAGCGCGGCGGCGCTGTGGGTAGAGGCTTCGAAGAGCATCGCGGTCTTGCCGCGGATGACTTCCATGTAGGTTTCTTCGCTGGTGCTGGCGTCACGCACCTTGGACAGCTGCAACACTTCACCTTCAGCGATGATGCGTGTGGCCTGGGAGAGAATCTTCATCACCGGCATCGAGCCCAGTTCGACCATCATTTCGAACGAGCGCGAGTACAGGAAGTCGCCGACCAGCACGCTCGGGGCATTGCCCCACATGGCGTTGGCGGTCGAGCGGCCACGACGCATGCCGGACATGTCGACGACGTCGTCATGCAGCAGGGTCGCGGTGTGCAGGAATTCGATGGTGGCGGCCAGCAGGCGCATGTCGTCGCCTTCGCGACCCAGGGCCTTGCCACACAGCAACACTAATAAAGGACGCAGGCGTTTGCCGCCGGCCGACGTGATGTAATCGCCGATTTTCGATACCAGCGGCACTCGAGACGTCAGCTGCTTCTTGATGATGCCGTCGACGGCGCTAAAATCGTCCGCCACCGCGCGGTAGAAAGCTTGGGGTTGCATCAGCGAGAGTCGCTCCAGAAGGGTTGCGCGGCATGCTAGGACCCCCGTCCAGACCTGTCAAGGCGCGATGGACGGCCACTTGCGCGAGGCAGATTGCTTGCGTACAATCGCGCACCCTGAACTTCCTGGGCAGCACCTGCCTTACGCAATTGCACTTGGGCCGTTCCAGCCCCATGCAGCCATGCCAGCCAATACCTCTTCTTATAAAGAGCTGGGTGAGCAGGATTATCGGAGAAATACCATGTACGCAGTAATCGTTACCGGCGGTAAGCAATACAAGGTCGCTGAAGGTGAATACCTGAAGATCGAAAAACTGGAAATCGCTACTGGCGAATCCGTGACTTTTGATCGCGTTCTGCTGGTCGCCAACGGCGACGACGTGAACATCGGCGCACCAGTTGTTGCTGGCGCAACCGTCAAGGCTGAAGTGATCTCCCAAGGTCGTCACGATAAAGTCCGCATCATCAAGTTCCGTCGCCGTAAGCACCACATGAAGCGTATGGGCCACCGCCAGTGGTTCACCGAGATCAAAATCACCGGTATTCAGGCTTAATTACAGCCTAATTCCTCACTAGGAGAATTGAACTCATGGCACACAAAAAAGCTGGTGGTAGTACCCGTAACGGTCGCGACTCAGAAGCCAAACGCCTTGGCGTGAAGATGTATGGCGGCCAGGTCATCAAGGCCGGCAACATCATCGTGCGTCAGCGCGGCACCCAATTCCACGCTGGCTACGGCGTTGGCATGGGCAAGGATCACACTCTCTTCGCTAAAATCGAAGGCGTGATCAAGTTCGAAGTAAAGGGCGCCTTCGGTCGTCGTTACGTGAGCGTAATCGCGGCTTAATCGCGAGATCGCTGGAGAAGCCCTGTCTTGCGACGGGGCTTTTTCGTTTGTGGGGTGAGTCTCTTGCAAAGCTGTTTGTATGGGCTGTCGGCGTGCGATGCAGGTCGTGTCTTGGGGTCGCTGCGCTCATTTTTGCAAGAGTCTTATGTCTTGATTGTTTTTCGGCTCGTCCGTACGGCGAGAGGCGTTGGTTATGAAGTTTGTTGATGAAGTATCGATTCGCGTAAAGGCCGGTGACGGTGGCAACGGTGCCATGAGTTTCCGCCGGGAAAAATTCATTGAAAACGGTGGCCCGAACGGCGGTGATGGCGGTGACGGCGGTTCCATCTACATGATGGCCGACGAGAACCTCAACACCCTGGTCGACTACCGTTACACCCGTCACTTCGATGCCGAGCGTGGCTCCAACGGTGGCAGCACCGACTGCACCGGCAAGAAGGGCGAAGACCTGATCCTGCGCGTGCCGGTCGGCACCACCGTGATCGACTCTGCCACTCAGGAAGTCATCGGCGACCTGACCAAGGCCGGTCAGAAACTGATGGTAGTGCAGGGCGGCTGGCACGGTCTGGGCAACACCCGTTTCAAATCCAGTACCAACCGTGCACCGCGTCAGACCACGCCGGGCAAGCCGGGCGAGCAGCGCGACCTGAAACTGGAAATGAAAGTGCTGGCCGACGTCGGTCTGCTGGGCTTGCCGAACGCCGGTAAAAGTACCTTTATCCGTTCGGTCTCGGCGGCCAAGCCGAAAGTTGCCGACTACCCGTTCACCACGCTGGTGCCGAACCTGGGTGTGGTCAGCGTCGATCGCTGGAAGAGCTTCGTCATTGCCGACATTCCGGGTCTGATCGAAGGCGCTTCCGACGGTGCTGGCCTGGGCATTCGCTTCCTCAAGCACCTGGCGCGCACGCGTCTGCTGCTGCACCTCGTCGACATGGCGCCGCTGGATGATTCCAGTGCTCCGGACGCGGCTGAAGTGATCGTCAACGAGTTGATCAAGTTCAGTCCGTCGCTGGCCGAGCGTGATCGCTGGCTGGTGCTGAACAAGTGCGACCAGATCCTTGAAGAAGAGCACGATGCTCGGGTCAAGGAAATCGTCGATCGTCTGGAGTGGACCGGTCCGGTGTACGTGATCTCGGCCATCGCCAAGATCGGTACCGAGCGTCTGTGCCACGACATCATGCGTTACATGGAAGACCGTGCCGATCGCCTCGCTGCAGATCCTGCGTACAAGGAAGAGTTGGCCGATCTCGATCAGCGCATCGAAGACGAAGCCCGTGCGCAGTTGCAGGCGCTGGATGACAAGCGTGCCCTGCGTCGCAGTGGCGTGAAGTCGGTCCATGACATCGGCGACGATGACTGGGACGAAGAAGATGTGGATGACGAAGACGGTCCGGAAATCATTTACGTGCGTGACTGATCCGTTGCGATAAACTTGAACGCCGCTCAATCGAGCGGCGTTTTAGTATCCGGAAATCGATCGTTGGTCAGCAATCGCCACGATTAACGTCACGGGCAGTGCCAGGTCGCGCTGCCCTCAAGCTAAGGTTGAAGATGATGCGGAGCAAGGTGACAGGTGCGCAGCGTTGGGTCGTGAAGATCGGCAGCGCTTTGCTGACAGCTGACGGCAAAGGGCTGGATCGCGCGGCAATGAGTGTCTGGGTCGAGCAGATGGTGGCGCTGCATGAAGCGGGCGTCGAGCTGGTGCTGGTGTCCTCCGGGGCGGTGGCGGCTGGCATGAGTCGCTTGGGCTGGACTGCGCGACCCAGTGCCATGCACGAGCTCCAGGCGGCCGCTGCAATCGGTCAGATGGGGCTGGTGCAGGCGTGGGAGTCGAGCTTCGCCGAGCATGGCCGGCACACTGCGCAGATTCTCCTGACCCACGACGACCTGTCCGACCGCAAGCGCTACCTCAACGCCCGCAGTACCTTGCGTGCGCTGGTCGAGCTGAAAGTCATTCCGGTGATCAACGAAAACGACACTGTGGTCACCGATGAAATCCGTTTTGGCGACAACGACACGCTGGCGGCGCTGGTGGCCAATCTGGTCGAGGCCGATCTGCTGGTGATCCTTACCGATCGCGACGGCATGTTCGACGCTGATCCGCGCAACAATCCCGATGCGCAGCTGATTTATGAAGCGCGCGCCGATGATCCGACGCTGGATGCGGTTGCGGGCGGTACTGGCGGTGCGCTGGGGCGTGGTGGCATGCAGACCAAGCTGCGCGCGGCGCGACTGGCAGCGCGTTCCGGTGCGCACACCATCATCGTCGGCGGGAGGCTTGAGCGCGTGCTTGATCGTCTCAAGGCGGGCGAGCGCATCGGCACGCTGCTATCGCCGGAGCGCGGCATGCTCGCGGCGCGCAAGCAGTGGCTGGCCGGTCATCTGCAAACCCGTGGCACTCTGGTGCTGGATGAGGGGGCGGTGTCGGCGTTGTCCAAGGGCAACAAAAGTCTGCTGCCGGTGGGGGTGAAGCTGGTTCAAGGCAGTTTCCGTCGCGGTGAGATGGTCGTCTGCGTAGCGCCGGATGGTCGGGAGATCGCTCGGGGTCTGGCCAATTACAGCGCCCTGGAAGCGCAAAAAATCATCGGTCAGTCGTCGGATGCGATTGTCGGTTTGCTCGGTTACATGGCGGAGCCGGAACTGGTTCACCGTGACAACCTGATTCTGGTCTAAGGAAAATTCGATGCGTGTAGCGAAAGGATTGTTGGGCCTGCTGATGGCCATGCCATTGCTGGCCTCGGCCGAGGAAATCGGTCAGGTGTCGACGGTGTTCAAGTTTGTCGGGCCGAATGACCGGATCGTGGTCGAGGCGTTCGACGATCCGAAAGTCGAAGGCGTGACCTGCTACCTGTCACGCGCCAAGACTGGTGGAGTGAAGGGTGGTCTCGGTCTGGCCGAGGATCGTGCTGAGGCGTCGATCGCTTGTCGCCAGGTCGGGCCGATCAAGTTCAAGGGTGAGCTGAAGGATGGCGATGAGGTGTTCAAGGAGCGCACTTCGCTGGTGTTCAAGACCATGCAGGTGGTGCGTTTCCTCGACAAGAAGCGCAACACGCTGGTGTACCTGGTCTACAGCGATCGCTTGATCGAGGGCAGTCCGCAGAATGCGGTCACGGCCATCCCGATCCTGCCGTGGGTGCCGGTCCAGCAATAAGCGTCATCAATCCGAACTGTGGGAGCGAGCCTGCTCGCGAAGAGGTCATGTCGGTCGATAGAAATATCAACTGGCAGATCGCATTCGCGAGCAGGCTCGCTCCCACATTTATTTGCCTGTAGCTTGTTAAATCACAGGCAATAAAAAACCGACCCTGAGGTCGGTTTTTTAATGACTACGTCGATTAAGCGGCTTCTTTCAGCGCTTTGACGTGGCCATTCAGACGGCTCTTATGACGAGCAGCCTTGTTCTTGTGGATGATGCCTTTATCGGCCATACGGTCGATAACTGGCACAGCCAGAACGTATGCAGCTTGAGCTTTTTCAGCGTCTTTTGCGTCGATGGCCTTAACTACATTCTTGATGTAGGTACGAACCATGGAACGCAGGCTGGCGTTGTGGCTGCGACGCTTCTCAGCCTGTTTTGCACGTTTTTTGGCGGAAGGTGAGTTGGCCACCGTCGAGCTCCTCGAAAGACTTTTTAGGAAATAGCAAACAAAATAGGCCGCGAATCATGCCGATGAAGACTTGTCTTGTCAAGGGCACTTGAATCGTTCCGCTAAGTGGTAGGTATAAAGAGGCGGGATATTTATTTCCGGCGCTTGACCTGTAAACTCGCGAGCTTTGGCTCTGTGCTGTTGCGGCGCGGAGTATCGCACAAGTAGGCGCATTGTTCGCCTGCTGTTTATCGACAGGCACAAACTCTCTCAATGAATCTGCTCAAATCGTTGGCCGCCGTCAGCTCTATCACGATGCTTTCCCGGATTCTGGGTTTTGTTCGTGACACGCTGATCGCGCGGACATTCGGCGCCGGGATGGCCACGGATGCCTTCTTTATTGCGTTCAAACTGCCCAACCTGCTGCGGCGGATCTTTGCCGAAGGGGCTTTCTCCCAGGCTTTCGTGCCGATTCTGGCTGAATATAAAAGCCAGCAGGGCGAAGAGGCGACGCGTACCTTTATTGCCTATGTATCCGGCCTGCTGACGCTGGTATTGGCGGTGGTGACGGCCCTGGGCATGATCGCCGCCCCTTGGGTGATCTGGGCCACAGCGCCCGGTTTTACCGATACCCCGGAGAAATTCCAGCTCACCTCCGATCTGTTGCGGGTGACCTTTCCTTATATATTGCTGATCTCGCTGTCGTCGCTGGCCGGCGCGATCCTCAACACCTGGAACCGCTTCTCGGTGCCGGCCTTCGTGCCGACTCTGCTCAACGTCAGCATGATCGTGTTTTCGCTGTTCCTCACGCCGTACTTCGATCCACCGGTCATGGCCCTTGGCTGGGCGGTGCTGGTCGGCGGTCTGACGCAGTTGCTGTATCAACTGCCGCACCTGAAAAAGATCGGCATGCTGGTGCTGCCACGCCTGAACCTGCGCGACAGCGGCGTGTGGCGGGTGATGAAACAGATGCTGCCGGCGATTCTCGGCGTGTCGGTCAGCCAGATTTCATTGATCATCAACACCATCTTCGCCTCGTTTCTGGTCGCAGGTTCGGTGTCGTGGATGTATTACGCCGACCGTTTGATGGAATTGCCGTCGGGCGTGTTGGGTGTGGCACTGGGCACGATTCTGCTGCCGACACTGGCCAAGACCTATGCCAGCAAGGATCGCCACGAGTATTCGCGAATCCTCGATTGGGGGCTGCGCCTGTGCTTTGTGCTGGTGCTGCCGTGCGCATTGGCGCTGGGGATTCTTGCCGAGCCGCTGACTGTTTCATTGTTTCAGTACGGCCAGTTCAGTGGCTTTGATGCCGAGATGACCCAGCGTGCGCTGATTGCCTATTCTGTCGGCCTGCTCGGGATTATCGTGATCAAAGTGCTGGCGCCGGGCTTTTATGCGCAACAGAACATTCGCACACCGGTGAAAATCGCGATTTTCACGCTGGTCTGCACGCAGTTGTTCAACCTGGCGTTGATCGGCCCACTGGCCCACGCCGGCCTTGCCTTGGCGATCAGTGCCGGTGCTTGCCTGAACGCCGGGCTGCTGTTCTATCAACTGCGCAAGCAGAAGATGTATCAACCGCAGCCGGGCTGGGGCAAATTCGGTTTCAAGTTGGTCGTTGCAGTGACCGTGATGTCGGCGGTGTTGCTGGCCGGCATGCATTTCATGCCCGCGTGGGATGAGGGGCATATGCTCGAGCGCTTCCTGCGGCTGGGCGCGCTGGTGGTTGCTGGCGTGGTGGCGTATTTCGGTATGTTGCTGCTGCTGGGTTTCCGCCTGCGCGACTTCAATCGCAAAGCCTTGAGCTGAGGTTTCAGCCTTCATGAGCAGGCATGAGCCGGCGGTTTTGTCGGCTCGTTCACTTTGCGTTACGGTGTTGCCTGTCGTCGGCCGTCGGGTGTGGTTATAATCGACCACTTTATGAGCAAGAAGCGCGTTATGCAGCTGGTTCGAGGCCTCCACAACTTGCGCCCCCAGCATCGGGGCTGCGTCGCCACTATTGGCAACTTTGACGGTGTTCACCGTGGTCACCAGGCTATCCTGGCCCGGCTGCGTGAGCGTGCGCTCGAGTTGGGTGTACCCAGCTGCGTGGTGATTTTCGAGCCGCAGCCACGGGAGTTCTTTGCTCCCGACACCGCACCGGCACGTCTGGCGCGGTTGCGCGACAAGCTGCAGTTACTGGCCGCTGAAGGCGTCGACCGGGTGTTGTGCCTGGCGTTCAACCAGCGGCTGAGCAAGCTCAGCGCCAGTGAGTTCGTCGATACCATTCTGGTCGATGGCCTTGGCGTGCAGCATCTGGAGGTCGGTGACGATTTCCGTTTCGGTTGCGACCGCCTCGGCGATTTCGATTTTCTGATGCAGGCCGGGCAGGTTCACGGTTTCACCGTCGAAGCGGCGCAAACCGTCGAGCTGGACGGCATTCGCGTCAGCAGCACGCAGGTGCGCAACGCCTTGGCTGCGGCCGATTTTGCCTTGGCCGAACGCTTGCTCGGCCGTCCGTACCGCATCGCCGGTCGCGTGCTGCATGGTCAGAAACTGGCCCGGCAACTGGGCACGCCCACTGCCAACATTCAACTCAAGCGTCGTCGCGTGCCGTTTACCGGGGTCTATCTGGTGAATGTCGACATCGACGGCAAGACCTGGCCCGGCGTCGCCAATATCGGCGTGCGCCCTACGGTGCAAGGGGATGGCAAAGCCCACCTCGAGGTCCATCTGTTAGATTTTGCCGGCGATCTGTATGACCGGCGTTTGACGGTGGTTTTCCACCAAAAGCTGCGTGAAGAGCAGCGCTTCGCCTCTCTGGAGGCATTGAAAACGGCGATCAATGCGGATGTCGCCACCGCCCGTGCACTAGCCGCACCTAGCGCCCATCGCTAATGAAGAGCCTTAAATGACCGACTATAAAGCCACGCTAAACCTTCCGGACACCGCCTTCCCAATGAAGGCCGGCCTGCCACAGCGCGAACCGCAGATCCTGCAGCGCTGGGACAGTATTGGCCTGTACGGAAAGTTGCGCGAGATTGGCAAGGATCGTCCGAAGTTCGTCCTGCACGACGGCCCTCCGTACGCCAACGGCACGATCCACATCGGTCACGCACTGAACAAGATTCTCAAGGACATGATCATCCGCTCGAAAACCCTGTCGGGTTTCGACGCGCCGTATGTCCCGGGCTGGGATTGCCACGGCTTGCCGATCGAGCACAAGGTGGAAGTGACCCACGGCAAGAACCTCGGCGCGGATAAAACCCGCGAGCTGTGCCGTGCCTACGCCACCGAGCAGATCGAAGGGCAGAAGTCCGAGTTCATCCGTCTCGGCGTGCTGGGCGACTTCGCCAACCCGTACAAGACCATGGATTTCAAGAACGAGGCCGGTGAAATCCGCGCCCTCGCCGAAATCGTCAAGGGTGGTTTTGTCTTCAAGGGCCTCAAGCCAGTGAACTGGTGCTTCGATTGCGGTTCGGCTCTGGCTGAAGCGGAAGTCGAGTACGAGAACAAGAAGTCCTCGACCATCGACGTTGCATTCCCGATCGCTGACGAGGCCAAACTGGCTGCCGCGTTCGGTCTGGCGTCGCTGAGCAAACCTGCTGCGATCGTGATCTGGACCACCACCCCGTGGACCATCCCGGCCAACCAGGCGCTGAACGTGCACCCGGAATTCAACTATGCCCTGGTCGATATCGGCGACAAGCTGCTGGTGCTGGCTGAAGAGCTGGTCGAAGCCTGCCTGGCGCGCTATGGCGTGGAAGGTTCGGTCGTCGCCACCACCACCGGTAAAGAGCTGGAGCTGATCAACTTCCGTCACCCGTTCTACGACCGTCTGTCGCCGGTGTACCTGGCTGACTACGTTGAGCTAGGCGCTGGCACCGGCGTGGTTCACTCCGCCCCGGCCTATGGCGTTGACGACTTCGTGACCTGCAAGAAATACGGCATGGTCAACGACGACATCCTCAACCCGGTACAGAGCAACGGCGTATACGTGCCGTCGCTGGAATTCTTCGGCGGCCAGTTCATCTGGAAGGCCAACCCGGCCATCGTCGAAAAACTGACCGAAGTCGGTGCGCTGATGCACACCACCGTCATCGAGCACAGCTACATGCACTGCTGGCGCCACAAGACCCCGCTGATCTACCGCGCTACTGCGCAGTGGTTCATCGGCATGGACAAGGAGCCAACCAGCGGCGACACCCTGCGCGTGCGCTCGCTCAAAGCCATCGAAGACACCAGGTTCGTTCCGGCCTGGGGCCAGGCGCGTCTGCATTCGATGATCGCCAACCGTCCGGACTGGTGCATCTCGCGTCAGCGCAACTGGGGCGTGCCGATTCCGTTCTTCCTCAACAAGGAAAGCGGCGAGCTGCACCCGCGTACCGTCGAGCTGATGGAAGAAGTCGCCAAACGCGTTGAAGTCGAAGGCATCGAAGCCTGGTTCAAACTCGACGCCGCCGAACTGCTCGGTGATGAAGCGCCGCAATACGACAAGATCAGCGACACCCTCGACGTCTGGTTCGACTCGGGCACCACGCACTGGCACGTCCTGCGCGGTTCGCACCCGATGGGCCACGAGAGCGGCCCGCGTGCCGACCTGTACCTGGAAGGTTCCGACCAGCACCGTGGCTGGTTCCACTCCTCGTTGCTGACCGGTTGCGCCATCGACAACCACGCGCCGTACCGCGAACTGCTGACGCACGGCTTCACCGTCGATGAGTCCGGCCGCAAGATGTCCAAATCGCTGGGCAACGTGATCGCGCCGCAGAAGGTCAACGACACCCTGGGCGCCGACATCATGCGTCTGTGGGTCGCTTCGACCGACTACTCCGGCGAAATGGCGGTGTCCGAGCAGATTCTGCAGCGCAGCGCCGATGCCTATCGTCGTATCCGTAACACCGCGCGCTTCCTGCTTTCCAACCTGACCGGTTTCAACCCGGCCACCGACCTGCTGCCGGCCGAAGACATGCTGGCGCTGGATCGCTGGGCGGTGGATCGTACGCTGCTGCTGCAACGCGAGTTGCAAGAGCACTACGGCGAATACCGTTTCTGGAACGTCTACTCGAAGATCCACAACTTCTGCGTGCAGGAGCTGGGTGGTTTCTACCTCGACATCATCAAGGACCGCCAGTACACCACCGGTGCCGACAGCAAGGCCCGGCGCTCGTGCCAGACCGCGCTGTTCCACATCTCTGAAGCGCTGGTGCGCTGGATCGCGCCGATCCTCGCCTTCACTGCTGACGAGCTGTGGCAATACCTGCCGGGCGAGCGTAACGAGTCGGTCATGCTCAACACCTGGTACGAAGGCCTGACCGAGCTGCCGGAAGGCTTCGAGCTGGGTCGCGCCTACTGGGATCGCATCATGGAAGTGAAAGTCGCGGTCAACAAAGAGATGGAAATCCAGCGTGCGGCGAAAGCCGTCGGTGGCAACCTGCAGGCCGAAGTGACGCTGTTTGCCGAAGAGGCGCTGAGCGCCGATCTGGCCAAGCTGAGCAACGAGCTGCGCTTTGTCCTGATCACCTCGACTGCCAGCGTTGCACCATTCGTTCAGGCTCCGGCCGATGCAGTGGCCACCGAAGTCAGCGGTCTGAAACTGAAGATCGTCAAATCGGCGTTCCCGAAATGCGCACGTTGCTGGCATTGCCGCGAAGACGTCGGCGTGAACCCGGAGCATCCGGAAATCTGCGGGCGTTGCGTCGACAACATCAGCGGCGCGGGCGAGGTTCGTCACTATGCCTGATGCCATTGGCCGTTTCGGACGGCTGAGCTGGCTGTGGTTGAGCTTGCTGGTTCTGGTCATTGACCAGGCCAGCAAGTTCTACTTCGAAGCCAAGCTTGAAATGTTCCAGCAGATCGTGATCATTCCCGACCTGTTCAGCTGGACCCTGGCCTACAACACTGGCGCTGCCTTCAGCTTCCTCGCCGACAGCTCCGGCTGGCAGCGCTGGCTGTTTGCCCTGATCGCCATTGTCGTCAGTGCCGTGCTGGTGGTCTGGCTCAAGCGCCTGGGCCGCAACGACACCTGGCTGGCCGTCGCCCTGGCACTGGTGCTGGGTGGCGCGCTGGGCAACCTGTATGACCGCGTTGCCCTGGGCCATGTGATCGACTTCATCCTGGTGCACTGGCAGAACCGCTGGTATTTCCCGGCGTTCAACATTGCCGACAGCGCGATCACCGTTGGCGCGATCATGCTGGCACTGGACATGTTCAAAACGAAGAAAACCGAAGAGGCTGCTCATGACTGAACCGCTATCGACTGAGCAACGCATCGGCCAGAACACCGAAGTCACCCTGCACTTTGCCTTGCGCCTGGAAAACGGTGACACCGTCGACAGTACCTTCGACAAGGCCCCGGCGACGTTCAAGGTCGGCGATGGCAACCTGCTGCCGGGTTTCGAAGCCGCACTGTTCGGCTTCAAGGCCGGCGACAAGCGCACCCTGACCGTCGAGCCGGAAAACGCTTTCGGTCAGCCGAACCCGCAGAACGTGCAGACCATCCCGCGTTCGCAATTCACCGACATGGAGTTGTCGCCGGGTCTGCTGGTGATCTTCAACGATGCGGCCAATACTGAGTTGCCGGGTGTGGTGAAGGAATTCGATGACACGCAAGTGACCGTCGACTTCAACCACCCGCTGGCGGGCAAGACGCTGACCTTTGACGTGGAAATCATTTCCGTCAAAGCGATCTAAAAATGCAGGAGTGAGCTTCTGTGGCGAGGGGATTTATCCCCGCTGGGGTGCGAAGCGCCCCCAGACCAGTCAACGGATTCTGAGATAAGTCCGTTGACGGTCCACGACTGCTAAGCAGCCGAGCGGGGATGAATCCCCTCGCCACAACAAGCAGGTCTCCACAGTCTGTTTTCCATTGTTTTCGCGCGCAAGACACGAGGCACAGCATGCAAATCAAACTCGCCAACCCCCGTGGCTTCTGCGCCGGTGTGGACCGGGCGATCGAAATCGTCAACCGCGCCCTGGAAGTCTTCGGGCCGCCGATCTATGTGCGTCACGAAGTGGTGCACAACAAGTTCGTCGTCGAAGACCTGCGCAGCCGTGGCGCGATTTTCGTCGAAGAGCTCGATCAGGTACCCGATGACGTCATCGTCATCTTCAGCGCCCACGGTGTTTCCCAAGCCGTACGCACCGAAGCTGCAGGTCGTGGCCTGAAAGTCTTCGATGCAACCTGCCCGCTGGTGACCAAGGTGCACATCGAGGTCGCCAAATACAGCCGCGATGGTCGCGAGTGCATTCTGATCGGCCACGCCGGTCACCCGGAAGTTGAAGGCACCATGGGCCAGTACGATGCCAGCAACGGCGGCGCGATCTACCTCGTCGAAGACGAAAAGGACGTGGCCGCATTGCAGGTGCGCGATCCGGAAAGACTCGCTTTCGTCACCCAGACAACCTTGTCGATGGACGATACCAGCCGTGTGATCGATGCCCTGCGCACGCGCTTCCCGGCCATCGGTGGCCCGCGCAAGGACGACATCTGCTACGCCACCCAAAACCGCCAGGACGCCGTCAAGCAACTGGCCGACGAATGCGACGTGGTGCTGGTGGTCGGCAGCCCGAACAGTTCCAACTCCAACCGTCTGCGTGAACTGGCTGAGCGCATGGCGACTCCGGCGTACCTGATCGACGGTGCCGAGGACCTGCAACAGAGCTGGTTCGACGGCGTCGAGCGCATCGGTATTACCGCTGGCGCCTCCGCACCGGAAGTGCTGGTGCGGGGCGTGATCCAGCAATTGCAGGCCTGGGGCGCGACCGGTGCCGACGAGCTGGCTGGCCGTGAGGAGAACATCACGTTCTCGATGCCGAAAGAGCTGCGCGTCCGTTCGATCTGACGCTTCTGCCTTTGTCGCACAGCGCCTGTTCGGTCTCCTGACTGCCCAGGCGCACGCGACCGGTCGCCGCCAGCACGATCTGCCGCTGGCTGACCGGCTCGCGCGGCGAGCAGACGTGTATTGTCCCCGCCTGAAACCGCCGTCCCGGCATCAGCGGCTGCCCCAGATGACTAAACCGCACATAGCGGCTCACCCACCAGTTGCCGACAATCGGCACCTTCGCCTCACTGGCGCGTTCAACCAGCAACGGATTGCTGCTGTCCTCCGGCCCCTTGCCGCTTCGATCCAGAATGATCCGCCAACCCTGACTCCAGTCGCCGTCGATGCCATGGATCACCACGCTCTGATTGTGCGTGATCGCCAGTGTGCGAGCGTGGCGGATGCCTTCGAGCAGCGACTGCGCTGCGTGGTCGCGCTGAGTCGCTTGCTTGAGCGCGGCGAACGCCGGGCTGACCAGCAGCAGAACAATTGCGCCAATCGCCAGTCCCATAAGCAGTTCAATCAGGCTGAAACCGTGTTGCGGCATGAAAAATCCCTCCGTGGAATGGTATGAGCAGCGCAATCCATGCGCCGCGCAGGGCAAATCAGTCGGCGCGTGCCGAGCGGATGTTCTAGCGTGTAAAAGCAGGTATAGCCGACGGCAACGGAGGGCACCGATGGATCTTCGTACAAAAGGTTTCACGCTGGTCGAGTTGCTGGTCGCCATCGCGGTGTTCCTGATACTGATCACGCTGGCGGTGCCGGCCTTTACCCGTACGATCCAGAGCAGCAGGGCGGATACCGAAGTCGGCGACTTGCAGCGCGCGATCAATTTCGCTCGCCTCGAAGCGATCAATCGCGGCGTGACCACGCGTCTGCGTCCGACCGCTGGCGGCAGTGTCTGGACCGGTGAGCTGGCGGTCTACGACAGTACTGGCAATCCGGCCAATGTGTTGCGGGTTGTTCCAGCGATGAGCAGCGGCGCGACTCTGACGCTACCCTCAGGAGTGACCGCACTGGATTTCAACAATCTTGGTGGTCTGGCGGCACCGTCGATGGCGGTGGTCATCGGTTACACGCTGGGCACGCAAAGCAGGACGCTGAACGTGTGTTTGAACGGACGCATTCAACTGGGTGGAAATTGCGGATGAGGGCAGGGAGCAAAAACGCACAGGAGGGCATGACGCTGATCGAAGTGCTGGTCGCGCTGCTGATTCTCACCGTCGGGCTGTTGGGCGCAGCGGCGGTGCAGCTCAATGCGCTGAAGTACACCGACAGTTCGCGGATGACCAGTCAGGCCAGCTTCATCGCCTATGACATGATGGATCGCATCCGCGCCAATTCCGGCGCCAACTACACCGTCACGCCACCGACCTCGGGCAATCTCAGTAATGCGCGGGATCAGGATCTCTACGATTTCACCACCAATATCGCCAACTTCGGCGGCCCGACCGCGACGGGCAGTATCACCCTCAACCAGCGGGTCTACACCATCACCATTACCTGGAGCGACGCGCGCGCGGCCAACGCTGCCAGTGCCCAGCGCAGTTTCGTCCTGACCAGCCGGGCGGCGGTCGATCCGGTGGCCACGCCATGAAGCGTGCCAGCCGTGGTTTCGGCCTGATCGAATTGCTGATTGCTCTGGCTTTGGGGCTGATCGTCGTGCTTGGTGTGGTACAGATTTTCATCGCCGCAAAAAACACCTACGTCAGCCAGAACAGCGCCGCAGCGATGCAGGAAGATGCGCGCTTCGTCCTCAGCAAGATGATTCAGGAAATTCGTATGGTCGGCATGTTCGGCTGCCTCGGCACCATCGTCGACTCCAGTTCGGCAGGGGACTTCAACGCTGCGCAACTCATCCCGATCAACTGGGATAACGCCAGTCTCAAGCTGACCCTGGTCACCGCCGATGTCGGCAGCGGCGGGGGGACGCCGACCTGGACGGTGATTTCCGATTGCCGCAACAGCGCGGTCGCCTACAGCGGATTGCGCAACCCGACCACGGGCCAGATCGCGTTCCCGATCCGGCGCCTGATCTACAGCTTCAGCAATAACCAGATCCTCATGGGCACCGGCAGCGGCAATCCGGCGCAGCAAGTGCTGGTCAACAATGTCAGCGCCTTCAACGTCACCTTCGGCCTGGCCAGTTCGGCGACCGACGTCGCAGCCTCGACCTACAGCAGCAACCCTGGCGATCCGGCGCGCATCCGCAGCGTGCGCCTGAGCCTGACCCTCACCGACCCGAACAATCGGGTGCGCAATCAAACCTTCAACGTGGTTGCGGCATTGCGCAACCGCTTGCCATGAGGGGGCGGCGATGAGGATTTCCTTGCAACAACGTCAGGCCCAGCGCGGCATGGTCCTGTTGGTGAGCCTGGTGTTTCTGCTGTTGCTGACATTGATCGGTTTGTCCTCGATGCAGAGCGCCAACCTGCAAGAGAAAATGGCCGGCAGCGTCAGCCTGCGCAATCAATCGTTTCAGGCGGCCGAAGCGGCATTGCGTGTCGGCGAAAGCGCAGTGCAACTGGACAGTTACTCGTTGGCGGTGTGCGGCGGCGCGAGCCAATGTCTGCCGCCGGCGGAATCGTCATCGGTCAGCTCGGCAGGTTTCAATTCGACCTCCGGGGTGACATGGATCGCCGCCGGTAATGGCTTTTATGGCGTGCAGAACATCGGCACGACCCTGACGGCGGTGAACGTGCCAAGTAACACTTCGGCGACGTTGTATCGAGTCACTGCGGTCGGCATCGCCGGCAATTCGCGTAGCGTGGTGGAGAGTGTCTATGCGAAGTATTGAGCGCGGCCTGTCGCTGCTGATCGGCATGCTGCTGAGTAGCTACCTGGCGGCACCGGCCTGGGCTTTCACGCCTTCCGATTCGCCGCTGCTGAGCGCGGCAGCGGTGGCGCCGAACGTGATGCTGCTGATCGATGATTCGGGGAGTATGAACAGCATCATTTACGCCGCCGGATTCGACCCGAACGTCAACCGCACTCCAGCCCGGCAGTGCAATGCCTTCCTCGGCTTGTGCTCTGCACTCAATGCGCCGCAGATTACCGGCGACACGGTGTTTCTATCGAGCCTGCCGACTTCCGGTTGCTCGGGAGGCGCCTATGCGTTCTACAACAACAGCGTGGCGCCCTTGTGCCTGAAACTGCCCGACCCCGTAGGCAATGAGAACACTCGGTATTCCGCCGATTACATTTCCTACATAGTCAGCCTCGCCAACAGCAACGGCACCCGCGACTTCACCACGGGGGCGATTCCCAACGATTACCGGATGAACGTGGCGCGCAACGTTTCCACTGCACTGGTGAGCAGCAACCGCACCTTGCGCATGGGCCTGTCGACATTCAATCCGGCGACAAGCAGCAACCCGGGCAACGGCGGTTTCATCGCCCGCTCGATCACCGATTTGTCACCCGTCGCGGGCAGCGTCACCCAGGCCCAGGCAGACACCAACTACAACGCGCTGATCTCATCGATCAACGGCTTGAACGCCGTGGCCAACACGCCATTGGCCGAGAGCTATTACGAAGTCACGCGCTACATGCGTGGCTTGGCGCCTTACTACAACGGCACACCGGCGACCTATACCAGTCCGATTCAATACCGCTGCCAAAAAAACTACGGCGTGGTGATTACCGATGGCTTGCCGACCTATGACCGTACCTTCCCGACCAACGATCCGCTGGCAGGCAGTCGCTTACCGAACTGGGATGGCGTGAATAACGATGGCGACAACCTCAACGGTGACGGCGAAGGTGACACGCTGTATCTGGATGACATCGCCAAATTCGCCTTCGACATCGACATGCGTTCGACCGGCACCGACGCCGCCGGCAAGAGCTGGAACGCGGTGGATTTTCCCCGGCAGAACATGAACACCTACACCGTGGGTTTCGCTGCGGATAACGATATGTTGTCCGACGCCGCCAGTTACGGGCAGGGCAGGTATTACCAGGCGACCGACAGCTCCGGGCTCAATGCGGCGTTATCGTCGGCACTGAGCGATATCACTTCCAAGGCCGGCTCCGGTGGTGCCGGTGTTGCCAGCAGCAGTACGTTGACCAGTGGCAGCAGTTTCTACCAGACCACTTACGATCCCAAGGATTGGCGCGGCACGATCAGGTCGTTCGGCTTTACCTCGACCGGCACGGTAAATACCTCGACGGCGCAATGGTCGACCGACACCACCATCGTGCCCTCTGCTACAGCGCCGACTTTCCAGTCATGGAACACCTTGAGCAACACGCCCATTGCTCTGGCATTCGGCAGCTTTTCCCCAGCCCAGCAGAACACGCTGAATCAGGGCCTGCCCACCGGTGTCAGCGGCACTGAACTGGTGGAGTGGAGCAAAGGGACCAACAGGGCCGGGCTCAAAGTGCGCACTGCGCTGCTGGGCGACATCATCAATTCGCCGCTGGTGCTCGCGTCGCCTTCGGACAAGACCGCATCCGACTTGACGGGTGACAGCAGTTACACCAACTACCTGACCACCAAGGCTGCGAACATGAATGCCAGTCTGGTAGTGAACGCCAACGACGGTTTCGTCAATGTGATCAATTCGACGAACGGCACCCGCCGTTATGCCTACATGCCCTCCAGCGTGCTGCCCTCGTTGCGGCTGATTGCGGATACCAATTACGTCAACGGCGTCAGCCACAAGTTTCTCGTGGACGGTCAGGTCGGCGTGTTCGATGCGCAGGCTGGCACCACCTGGAAAACCCTGGCCATTGGCGGAACGGGGGCCGGTGGCAAAACCTTCTATGGGCTGCAACTGTTCGATGCCTCGGCGGGCAATGTCATCAAAGCATTGTGGGAGGTCAGTGCGCCGGTCACTGCCAATACGTCGAACGCTTTCAATGATCTGGGTTACGCCTACGCCCGTCCGGAAGTGGCACGCTTGGCCAATGGTCGCTGGGCTACATTCATCGCCAATGGTTACGGCAGCAATTCGGGGGTTGCGGCTTTGTATGTACTGGATGCAATGGATGGTTCGCTGATCAGGAAAATCGTCATCGACAGCACGGAAACCACTAACGGTCTGTCTTCGGTAAAACTCAGGGTCAATTCCTCGAACGTGGTGCAGGCTGCCTACGCTGGTGACCTGAAGGGGCGTATGTGGAAATTCGACTTGAGCGCACCCGGGGCAGAAAGCTGGGGGGTTGCGTTTGCCGGCAAACCATTGTTCACCGCCCCGGGCGGGGCAACGCAGCCGATCACCGCGCAACCGCTGCTGGCGGACAACCCACAGGGCGGCAAGCAGGTGTTCTTTGGCACCGGCAAGTTCAACGAAACCGCCGACAAGACCAACAAGGATCTGCAGGCGTTCTATTCAATCTGGGATGCAGAGGGTGGGGCCGGCCAAATCACCGTCAGCAGTTTGCAAGCACAGGCGATAACCGGTTCGTTCTCCGGCAGTTCCGGGCAGTTCCTGACCACCAGCCAGAATGAAACGACCTATCCGGGAGAAAAAGGCTGGTATCTGCCGCTGGTGTATAACAACGTGCTGACCGGCGAGCGCGTGATAAACCAGGCCAGTCTTGTGTTGGGGCGAGTTGTTTTCACCACTGCCAGCGTCGATACCACCGACCCGTGTTCGAGCTTTGGTACGGGCCGACTGGTCGAACTCGATGCGTTCAACGGTAAGATGCTCAACTACGCCGTGATCGACACCACCGGCGACCGTTTGGTCGATGGCAACGATACGATATCCAGCGGCGTGATTTTTACCGGCGGCATTCCGACCCTGAACTTCATCTCCGCTAACGGCGAGCGCAAGGGCACGACTGACACCAGCGGCGCGGTCACGGTCATTGTGGAAAAGGGTGGCGGCGGCAGCCGTCGTATCATGTGGCGACAAATCCAGTAAGCGAGAATTTGAGGCATGCGCAGATCCAGCCGAGGTTTTACCCTGATCGAGATCATGATCGTCATCGCGATTATCGGGATCATCCTCACCATCAGCATCCCCAGCTACAACGAATACGTGAAGAAGGGCCGTCGCGCCGAAGTGGTCTCGCTGCTCTCGGAGCAGGCGCAGACCCTCGAACGCTTCTACACCCGCAACAATGTCTACACCGGCGTTACCGGACTGAGCGCGGGCAATGATTTCTACACCATCACCCCGACGCTGACCGACCAGACCTTTGTGCTGACCGCGACGCGTAAAACCGGCTCGGCCATGGCCACCGACAAGTGCGGGGATTTCACCCTGACCAACACTGGCGTGCGAAGCATGAACAACGCGACCACCGGAGTGACTGCCAAGGATTGCTGGGGCCGCTGACGCATTCTTTTTCGGGCGCCTTTTGCGCCCACTGTCTTTTTACGGTTGGATCAAACATGACCAGGCAACAGCAAGTGGTGATTGTCGGCGGCGGGGTGATTGGCCTGCTCACCGCCTACAATCTCGCCTCCGAAGTGCGCAGCGTGGTGCTGCTGGATCGCTCGAATGTCGGCCAGGAATCGTCCTGGGCTGGCGGCGGCATCGTCTCGCCGTTATACCCGTGGCGCTACAGTCCGGCAGTCACCGCGCTGGCGCATTGGTCGCAGGACTTTTATCCACAGCTCGGCCAGCGCTTGTTTGCTGACACGGGGGTTGATCCTGAGGTGCACACCACTGGCCTGTATTGGCTGGATCTGGACGATGAAACCGCAGCCCTGGCCTGGGCCGAGCGGGAAAATCGGCCGCTGCGGGCTGTGGATATCTCGGCGGCACATGACGCGGTGCCGGTGCTCGGCAGCGGTTTCAGCCGGGCGATCTACATGGCCGATGTCGCCAACGTGCGCAATCCACGGCTGATCAAATCGCTGAAAGCCGCGCTGCTAGCGCTGCCGAATGTGACGATTCATGAGCAATGCGAAGTCAGTGGCTTCGTCCGCGAGGGCGAGCGCGTGGTCGGCGTGCAGACTCCGACGGGCGTGATCAACGGCGATCAGATTGTGCTGACAGCGGGGGCGTGGAGCGGTGATCTGCTCCAGACGCTGAGCCTGACGCTGCCGGTCGAGCCGGTCAAAGGCCAGATGATTCTCTATAAGTGCGCGGCTGATTTCCTGCCGAGCATGGTGCTGGCCAAGGGGCGATATGCGATCCCGCGTCGCGACGGTCACATTCTGATCGGCAGCACGCTGGAGCACGAAGGTTACGACAAGACCCCGACCGATGTAGCGCTGCAAAGCCTCAAGGCTTCGGCCATCGAGTTGTTGCCGGCGCTGGCGGATGCCGAAGTGGTCGGGCACTGGGCGGGGCTGCGGCCGGGGTCGCCGGAGGGCATTCCGTTTATTGGCCGGGTGCCGGGGTTCGAGGGGTTGTGGCTGAACTGCGGGCATTACCGCAACGGGCTGGTGCTGGCGCCGGCATCGTGTCAGCTATTTGCTGACGTGATGCTGGGGCGGGCGCCGATTATTGATCCGGCGCCGTATGCGCCTGAGGGCCGGATTTAATTTCAAGCTTCCTGGCGTCTGTTAGATCGCCATCGCGGGCAAGCCCGCTCCCACAGTTTCGGTGGTGCACACAAATTCATGTACACCACAAAAACCTGTGGGAGCGAGCCTGCTCGCGAAGGGGCCTTTAATCCAGGCCCAACTTCTTCAGCCGATAGCGCATCGACCGAAACGACAGACTCAACCGCTGCGCCGCCGCCGTGCGGTTCCAGCGGGTTTCCTCCAGCGCCTGCAAAATCAGCTTCCTCTCGACGCTCTCCAGATAATCCTCAAGATTGTCGACCTGCGTCAGATCGGCCATCGCCCCGTCCGCCGTGCAATTGCCTTCGCTCAAACGCAGATCCTGCGCCTCGATCGTGCGGTTTTCACACAGGGTGTGCGCGCGTTCGAGAACATTCTCCAGTTCGCGTACATTGCCGGGAAAGCGATAGTTCTTCAGCGCCTCCAGCGCTTGCGGGTGCAGGCGCGCTTCGGGTTGTCCGGTGTCTTTGGCCAGGCGCTTGAGCACGTGCATGGCAAGCGCCTCGATGTCGTCACGGCGTTCGCGCAGGGACGGCACACGCAGTTCGATGACGTTGAGCCGGTAATACAGATCCTGGCGGAAGCGTTCGGCTGAAACTTCGGCTTCAAGGTCTTTGTGCGTGGCGCAAAGGATGCGCACATCCACCACCGTTTCCTGCTGGCCGCCGACGCTGCGCACGGCTTTTTCCTGAATCGCCCGCAGCAGTTTCACTTGCATCGACAGTGGCAAATCGGCGACTTCATCGAGAAACAGAGTGCCGCCATGGGCCGCTTGAAACAGCCCCGGCTTGTCTTCGACGGCTCCAGTGAAACTGCCTTTGCGGTGGCCGAAAAATTCGCTTTCCATCAGTTCCGATGGAATTGCCCCGCAGTTCACCGGCACAAAGGGTTGGCTGGCGCGCGGACCTTGTTCGTGGATCAGACGCGCGACCAGTTCTTTGCCGCTGCCGGATTCACCACTGATGTACACCGGTGCCTGACTGCGTGCGAGCTTGTCGATCTGCCTGCGCAGATTGGCCATCGGCGGCGAGTCGCCCAGCAAGCGTCGCTCGATTGCCGTGCTCAAGCCGCCCGCTGTCGGCAGGCGCAGCGCCGAGCTGACCAGTTCGCGCAAGCGCGGCAGTTCCACCGGTTTGGTGAGGAAGTCGAACGCCCCGGCCTTCAGCGCATTGATCGCAGTTTCCAGGCTTCCGTACGCCGTGATCATCGCTACCGGCAGGTGTGGATCGCGTTGCTGAATGTGTTGCACCAGCTCCAGCCCGGTGCCGTCGGGCAGGCGCATGTCGGTCAGGCACAGGTCAAAGTGCTCGCGCTGCAACAGCGCCTGAGCCTCGCTCAGATTGCGGGCGCTGAAGGTCTCGAGTTTCATCCGTCCCAGGGTGATTTCCAGGAGCTCGCGGATATCCGGTTCGTCGTCGACGATTAGAATTTTTTGCCGTGGGCTTGTATTCAACTTTGTTTCCGTCCGTGAGCAAAAGTGATGCAAAAGCAGCCGCCGCCTTGGCGTGATTTGAAGTCTAGGCGTGCCTGGTTGCTTTCGCACAGCTCACGGGACAGATAAAGGCCAAGACCGGTGCCCTGGCTGCTGGTAGTGAAAAACGGCTCAAACAGATGCGCCTGTTCCTCGGCCGACACGCCGGGGCCGTTGTCCTGGACCTCAAGCACCGCCAACTGGCTGTCCGGGTCGACGAACAGTGCCAGCCAGACGTCGGCCTGCTCGTGCAGTTGCGCACTGTGACGCCAGGCGTTGCGGATCAGATTGTCGAGAATCTGCCGCAGCTGGTTGGGGTCCATCAGCGTGGTGAAATCGCCGGAATTGATTCGCAGATGAATGTGCTGGCGCTCGTTGGCCTGCTCGCGGGTTTCGCCGACGAAGTCTTCCAGCCACGGCTTGAGGTCCAGCCGTTGCGGCGCGCTTTGCTGGCGGCGGGACAGTTGCAGGACGTTTTCGATGACTCGGTTCATGCGCTGGGAGTGGTCTTGAATAATCTGCGTCAGACGCCGATCTGCGCTATCGAGTTCCTCGGACTCGGCCAACAGCTGTGCGGCATGACTGATCGCGCCCAGTGGATTGCGAATTTCATGGGAGATGCCGGCGGTCAAACGCCCGAGCGCAGCGAGCTTGAGTTGCTGCGCCTGTTGGGTGATTTGCGCCAGGTCTTCGAGAAACACCAGCGTCTGCTGGTTCGGACTCTGCTCAAGGGCGATGAAGCTGGGTTGCAGCTCAAGGCCATTGCCGGGGATTTTCAGGCTCTGCGGGCGCAAGGTCGGATTGTTGCGCCACAGTTGCAGACGCTCGACCAGTGCTGGCGAATATTCGTCGATCAAATGACCTTGCAGGTGACTATGCCCGAGCAGACTCTGCGCACTGTGATTGGCCAGTTGCACCCGGCGTTGCTCGTCGAGCACTAGAATCCCCGTGCGCATGCGTTGCAGGATCAACGCGTTCAGCGCCTCCAGGCTGACCACTTCGCTGGCGCGCTGTTCGGCCAGGGTCTCGCTGACTTCGAGACGGCGGATCAGCCCTTGCACCAGCAGTGAGGCGGCGAAGCACAGCGCGCCGAGGGTGCCGGCTTGCAAGTAGGCGTTGGCGCTCAAGGGGCGGCTGAGCCCGAGCAGAAAGCTCAGGCCGACAATGCCGATCGCCGCAATGGCGGCAATCAGCAGGCCGATGCGTCGGCGCAGCAGGGTGTTGCTGATCGCCACCGAGACCACCAGCAAATTGCCCAGCGCACTGGCCACGCCGCCCGCCGCGTAGAACAGGCCGCACAACAGCAGCACATCGACGAGCGCCAGGGTGAACAACTGCGCCGGGCGCCGGGTGTTTTCAAGGAACACCACCAGCAGCATGTTGATGATCAGGTACAGCCAGCTGCCGCCGCGCAGCAGATCGTCGTTGGCCGACGTCAGCAGGCGGTTGTCCATGTTGCTGGAGATCAGCAGCACCAGAGTGATGCCGACACTTAAACGGTACAGGTGATAAAGGCGCAGCAGACGCTGCGCCTGTTTCTGGTCGGCGTTGGCGGCCTCAGCGACCACTGGCGCCCGGGCCTTGCTCGAGATGAGCCTGGCTGCAATACCACTGTTGCTGGTTGCCCAGCGCGCGGTCGCGCGGCAGGTGCACGCCGCAGTGGGCGCAGCGCACCATCGGCGGCGCGTCCTGTTCGCGCGGCGATCGGGTGGACGAGGCGGGGGCCTTGAATTTGCGCCAGAGCCAGATGGCGGCGAAGATCAGGGCAATCCAGAACAATAAACGAAGCATGATGAGCGGCTTTTCGACTGATGATCCGGCAGTTTAGCCAAGGACCCGATCAGCGCACAGCCTATTAAAGCGCGGCAATAAAAAAGGGAGATCTGCAGATCTCCCTTTTTCGTACAGCCGGTGTGATCAGTCGAACACGCCGAAGGTCATGTAGCTGAACCACGAGCGATCGGTGTCGCTGGATTCCGGCTCTGGCTCTTCGATCACGTCGCCGTTTTCGTCTTTAGGCTTGAGCTCGTTCGGAATCGCATCTTTCGCGTCCTGGAACTGCTTCTGCACGTCCTGGTTGGCGCGGGTTTCGCCCGGCGGCAGCGGTGGACGCGATTCGATCAGGCCCAAAGTTGCCTTGCTCAGGAACGAACGGTTGTCGGCCTCGGCTACGCGTGGCACGAACTGGCCATCTTGCAGGCTCGGGTGATCCGGGTAGTTGAGCTTCAGGGTTTCCAGGCTGGTGGCGGCCAGATCGTCGAGGTGCAGACGCTGGTAGGCTTCGGTCATCACCGCCAGGCCGTCGCCGACCGATGGGGTTTCCTGGAAGTTTTCCACGACATACTTGCCACGGTTGGCAGCGGCTACGTAAGCCTGACGGGTCAGGTAGTAGTCAGCAACGTGGATTTCGTAGGCCGCCAGCAGGTTGCGCAGATAGATCATGCGCTGCTTGGCGTCCGGCGCGTAGCGGCTGTTCGGGTAGCGGCTGGTCAGCTGCGCGAACTCGTTGTACGAGTCACGGGCGGCGCCCGGGTCGCGCTTGGTCATGTCCAGCGGCAGGAAGCGCGCCAGCAGGCCGACGTCCTGGTCGAACGAGGTCAGACCCTTGAGGTAGTACGCGTAATCCACGTTCGGATGCTGCGGATGCAAACGAATGAAACGCTCGGCGGCAGACTTTGCAGCTTCCGGCTCGGCGTTCTTGTAGTTGGCGTAGATCAACTCCAGCTGAGCCTGATCGGCGTAGCGACCGAACGGATAACGCGACTCCAGAGCCTTCAGCTTGGCTGTGGCGCTGGTGTAGCTGTTGTTGTCCAGATCAGTCTGAGCCTGCTGATACAGCTCGGCTTCGCTGAGGTTTTCGTCTACGACTTCCTTCGATGAGCAAGCAGCGGTCAATGCGAGGATGGCGATCAGCAGCAGGTGTTTCACTTGCATGGCGGCTTGCGTCCCTATGACGGCCGCTGTCTTGGGCGGGGCCGTCCTGTTATGATGAGCGCCCCGTTGAAAAGCCTCGGGGCAAAAGACGCCGTATTTAACCACAAGCGCGCAGCCGAAACCAAAGGCTGTGCCGACGCCCAGTCCGAGCATGTCCGATAAAATTGAACTTCGCGCAGAGGTGCCGTCCGAATTGGGCGGCCAACGCCTCGATCAAGTCGCCGCCCAACTCTTCGCTGAGCACTCACGCTCGCGCCTTTCCGCCTGGATCAAAGAAGGTCGCCTGACTGTGGACGGGGCGGTGATCCGCCCGCGCGACATTGTGCATGGCGGTGCCGTCCTTGAGCTGACTGCCGAGCAGGAAGCCCAGGGCGAGTGGATCGCCCAGGACATCGAGCTCGACATCGTCTATGAAGACGACGACATCCTGGTGATCAACAAGCCTGCCGGCCTGGTGGTGCACCCGGCTGCCGGTCACGCCGATGGCACCCTGCTCAATGCTTTGTTGCACCATGTGCCGGACATCATCAATGTCCCGCGTGCCGGTATCGTGCATCGTCTGGACAAGGACACCACCGGTCTGATGGTGGTGGCCAAGACCATTCAGGCGCAGACCAAGCTGGTCGCACAATTGCAGAGCCGCAGCGTCAGCCGTATCTACGAGTGCATCGTGATCGGCGTGGTCACCGCCGGTGGCAAGATCAATGCGCCGATCGGTCGTCACGGCCAGCAACGCCAGCGCATGGCAGTGATGGAAGGCGGCAAGCCTGCCGTCAGCCATTACCGCGTGCTCGAGCGTTTCCGTTCGCACACCCACGTGCGGGTGAAGCTGGAAACCGGTCGGACCCACCAGATCCGCGTGCACATGGCGCACATCAACTTCCCGTTGGTCGGCGATCCGGCCTACGGCGGGCGTTTCCGCATTCCGCCTGCGGCCAACCCGACCATGGTGGAATCGCTCAAGCACTTCCCGCGTCAGGCGCTGCACGCGCGCTTCCTTGAACTCGATCACCCGACGAGCGGTGAGCGCATGAGCTGGGAATCGCCGCTGCCGGAAGATTTCGTCTGGCTGCTGACCCTGCTCAAGCAGGATCGCGAGGCCTTCGTCGGATGAACTGGCTGACGCCGGACTGGCCTGCGCCGGCCAGCGTCAGGGCCTGTGTCACCACCCGCGAGGGTGGTGTCAGCGAGGCGCCGTTCGACAGCCTGAATCTGGGCGATCACGTCGATGATCGCCCGCAAGCGGTGGCCGAAAATCGTCGCCGCTTGACCGAACACTTCTCCATACAGCCTGCCTGGTTGCAGCAAGTGCACGGGATCACCGTTGCCCATGCTGATCCGGGTAGCGTTGCGACTGCAGATGCCAGCTGGACCGCAACGCCGGGCATTGCCTGCGCAGCGATGACGGCGGACTGCCTGCCGGCGTTGTTCTGCGATCGTGCGGGCACTCGCGTAGCGGCGGCCCATGCCGGTTGGCGTGGTTTGGCGGCGGGGGTGCTTGAAGCTACCCTCGACAGCCTCGATGTTGCGCCTGAAGACGTTCTGGTCTGGCTCGGCCCGGCCATCGGCCCGCAAGCCTTTGAAGTCGGCGCGGAAGTGCGCGAAGTCTTCGTCAAGCAGTTGCCGGAAGCGGCGACAGCCTTCGTGCCGAGTAGCAATGCCGGCAAGTTCATGGCCGACATCTATCAGCTGGCGCGCCTGCGTCTGGCTAAACGGGGTGTCACGGCTGTGTATGGTGGCGGTTTCTGCACCGTGACCGATCCGCGCTTCTTTTCTTACCGCCGTGCGTCGCGCACCGGTCGTTTCGCCTCCCTTGTATGGCTCACCCGCTAAACTCTCTGATCTGCATCAACTCTCCGACGCTTGAATCTCCCAGAATCGACCGCATCTACAGTGGTATCTGGCAGGTTTCTTTATTCAGGATGGTTTCTTAGGTCCGGCCTGCTCAAAAGGAAGGTGACCCATGCGTATTGACCGTTTAACCAGTAAATTACAGTTGGCCCTGTCCGACGCCCAGTCGTTGGCGGTTGGCCACGATCATCCGGCCATCGAGCCGGCGCACTTGATGCAGGCCATGCTTGAACAGCAGGGCGGTTCGATCAAGCCGCTGCTGATGCAGGTAGGCTTCGACGTCAACAGCTTGCGTAAAGAGCTGACCAAAGAGCTCGACCAATTACCGAAAATCCAGAACCCGACCGGCGACGTCAACATGTCGCAGGATCTGGCGCGCCTGCTCAATCAGGCCGACCGTCTGGCTCAGCAGAAGGGCGACCAGTTCATCTCCAGCGAACTGGTGCTGCTCGCCGCGATGGACGAGAACAGCAAGCTTGGCAAGTTGCTGCTCGGCCAAGGCGTGAGCAAAAAAGCCCTGGAAAACGCGATCAACAACCTGCGTGGTGGCGAAGCGGTAAATGACGCCAACCACGAAGAATCGCGTCAGGCCTTGGACAAATACACCGTCGACCTGACCAAGCGCGCCGAAGACGGCAAGCTTGATCCGGTGATCGGCCGTGACGACGAGATCCGCCGCACCATTCAGGTTCTGCAACGCCGCACCAAGAACAACCCGGTGCTGATCGGTGAGCCTGGCGTGGGTAAAACCGCGATCGCCGAAGGGCTGGCGCAGCGCATCATCAACGGCGAAGTGCCGGACGGCCTTAAAGGCAAGCGCCTGCTGTCGCTGGACATGGGCGCGCTGATCGCCGGCGCCAAGTATCGCGGCGAGTTCGAAGAGCGCCTGAAAGGCTTGCTCAATGAACTATCGAAGCAGGAAGGGCAGATCATTCTGTTCATCGACGAACTGCACACCATGGTCGGCGCCGGTAAAGGCGAAGGCTCGATGGACGCCGGCAACATGCTCAAGCCTGCGTTGGCTCGCGGCGAGTTGCACTGCGTCGGCGCGACCACGCTCAACGAGTACCGCCAATATATAGAGAAGGACGCGGCGCTCGAGCGGCGTTTCCAGAAAGTCCTGGTGGACGAGCCGAGCGAAGAAGACACCATCGCCATTCTGCGTGGCCTCAAGGAGCGTTACGAGGTCCACCACAAGGTGGCGATCACCGACGGCGCGATCATTGCCGCGGCGAAACTCAGCCATCGCTACATCACGGATCGGCAGTTGCCGGACAAGGCCATCGACTTGATCGATGAGGCCGCCAGCCGTATCCGTATGGAGATCGACTCCAAACCGGAAGTACTCGATCGTCTGGAGCGGCGCCTGATTCAGTTGAAAGTGGAATCCCAGGCGCTGAAGAAAGAAAGCGACGACGCAGCGAAGAAACGCCTGGAAAAACTCCAGGAAGAAATCGAGCGTCACGAACGTGAGTATTCGGATCTGGAAGAAATCTGGAACTCGGAAAAAGCCGAGGTGCAGGGTTCTGCGCAGATCCAGCAGAAGATCGAACAGTCGCGCCAGGAATTGGAAGCCGCACGCCGCAAAGGCGACCTGAATCGCATGGCGGAGTTGCAGTACGGGGTGATCCCCGATCTGGAGCGCAGCCTGCAAATGGTCGACCAGCACGGCAAGAGCGAAAACCAGTTGCTGCGCAGCAAGGTGACTGAAGAAGAGATTGCCGAAGTCGTGTCGAAGTGGACCGGCATCCCGGTGTCGAAGATGCTCGAAGGCGAGCGCGACAAGCTGATGAAGATGGAGAGCCTGTTGCACAAACGGGTGATCGGTCAGGAAGAAGCGGTCGTTGCAGTGGCCAACGCCGTACGGCGTTCCCGCGCCGGGTTGTCCGACCCGAATCGTCCGAGCGGCTCGTTCATGTTCCTCGGCCCTACCGGTGTTGGTAAAACCGAGCTGTGCAAGGCCTTGGCCGAATTCCTTTTCGATACCGAAGAGGCGATGGTGCGGATCGACATGTCGGAGTTCATGGAGAAACACTCCGTGGCTCGTCTGATTGGTGCGCCACCGGGCTACGTCGGCTATGAAGAGGGCGGTTATCTGACCGAAGCGGTGCGGCGCAAGCCGTACTCGGTGATCCTCATGGACGAAGTCGAGAAGGCGCACCCGGATGTGTTCAACATCCTTCTGCAAGTGCTTGAGGATGGCCGGCTGACCGACAGTCACGGGCGTACGGTGGACTTCCGCAACACGGTGATCGTGATGACCTCCAACCTCGGGTCGATGCAGATCCAGGAGCTGGTCGGTGATCGCGAGGCGCAGCGCGCTGCTGTGATGGACGCGCTGACGTCGCACTTCCGTCCGGAGTTCATCAACCGGGTCGACGAGGTGGTGATCTTCGAGCCGTTGGCGCGGGATCAGATCGCCGGGATTACCGAGATCCAGTTGGGTCGCCTGCGCAGCCGTCTGGCTGAGCGCGAGCTGAAGCTGGAGCTGAGCCCGGAAGCGATGGACAAGCTGATCGCCGTCGGTTACGACCCGGTGTATGGCGCACGTCCTTTGAAACGGGCGATCCAGCGCTGGATCGAAAACCCGCTGGCACAGTTGATCCTGTCGGGTCATTTCATGCCGGGCGACACCGCCACCGGCAAGGTCGAGAACGACGAAATCGTTTTCGGCTAAGCCTCAGCGGCAATGAAACCGGGAAGGCCTCGCATTGCGAGGCCTTTTTTTCGCCAGGCTGTTGAACTCAAAGGAAAAGGCTTGTAAAGTGCGCCCCGCAGTCAGTCACCGGCAGCGTTTCAACCCACCGGGTTGGAATCTGAAATAAGTTGCAAATCATTAACTTGAAAGCAATTTAGGGGGTTGACAGAGGTGTTCTAGGTTGTAGAATAGCGCGCCTCAGACACACGAACGCAGCGATGCGAACGGGTGGCGAGATGCAACAAAGCTTCACCGTTGTAAATTGAAATATATAGTTCCGTGATAGCTCAGTCGGTAGAGCAAATGACTGTTAATCATTGGGTCCCAGGTTCGAGTCCTGGTCACGGAGCCAATTTCAAACCGGGGTATAGCGCAGTCCGGTAGCGCGCCTGCTTTGGGAGCAGGATGTCAGGAGTTCGAATCCCCTTACCCCGACCATATTTGGGTCGTTAGCTCAGTTGGTAGAGCAGTTGGCTTTTAACCAATTGGTCGTAGGTTCGAATCCCACACGACCCACCATTTTTGAAACCAGTTTGCGCTGGGATCGAATCTTAAGATCAGAGGCCAAAAGCGCTGATCGAAGAAGGCGATCTTTGAAAGGTCGCCTTTTTTTTACCGGGGTATAGCGCAGTCCGGTAGCGCGCCTGCTTTGGGAGCAGGATGTCAGGAGTTCGAATCCCCTTACCCCGACCATATTGAAAATCCTCGTATCGAAAGATACGGGGATTTTTTTTGCCTGCTGAAAGCTGAATCCCTTCAAGTCGTCATACAACCTGCCGATAGCCCGCTAACACGAGGGGACTGCCAACGCTTCGCCCCTTGATCTGGCCATTACAAGAATAAGGGCGTTCGTCATGTTGCTTCGTCAGTTGAATATTGCTCCCCGGGCTGCCTTGGGATTTGCCCTGATCGCGGTGTTGGTGGCCTTGCTCGGCGTGTTTGCGCTGGGGCAGATGTCGAGCATTCGCGACAGTGAGGTGGCGGTGGAGAACCGCTGGTTGCCGAGCATCCGTGGCGGCGACGAGATCCGCGAACTGATGCTGCGCATCCGCACCATCTCCCTGCGCATGGCGCTCGATCAAGATCCGGCCAATATCGCCACCTATCGCGGCCAGATGGACACCCGCGACAAGGAACTGAGCGAGAAGATCGCCGCCTACGACAAACTGGTCGACACTGCCGAAGGCCAGCAGCTGTATGACCAGTTCAAGAAAACCTTCGCCGCCTATCGCACTGGCATTGCCCAGTCATTCACCCTTGCCGAGCAAGGCAAGCGTGACGAGCTGACCAAATTGCTGCTGGTTGACATGAAGACCGTGGTCGACGGCTCCGGCAAACAGCTCAATGATCTCGCCGATCTGTTCGCCCGCCAGGTCGCCGCCGAAAGCGAGAAGTCCGCCGCGCATTATGAAACCTCGCGGACCATCGTCAGCCTGTTCATTGGTCTGGCAGCGCTGGCCACGGTGGCGCTGGCGATGTTGCTTACGCGCAGTATCGTGCGCCCGCTGAGCAGCGCTGTGGATGCCGCTGAAAGTGTCGCCAAGGGCGATCTCACGCGGCCGATCGAAACCCATGGCAACGACGAAGTCAGCCGCTTGCTCAAGGCCTTGGCGACGATGCAACAGAACCTGCGCGAGACGCTGCAGGGTATCAGCGGCTCAGCTACGCAACTGGCCACCGCCGCGGATGAACTGAGCGCCGTCACCGTCGACAGCACCCAGGGCCTGCAAGAGCAGAACAACGAAATCGAACAGGCCGCCACTGCGGTTAACGAGATGACCGCTGCGGTGGAGGAGGTCGCGCGCAACGCGGTGTCGACGTCCGATGCCACGCGCCAGTCCAGTCAGTCGGCGCAATTGGGCCAGGAGCGCGTCAGCGAAACCGCCAGCGCGATCAATGCCCTGGCCAGCGATGTGCAGAACACCGGCGAACTGGTGCAGTCGCTGGCCAATCAGTCGCAGGACATCGGCAAGGTTCTTGACGTGATTCGCGCCATCGCCGAGCAGACCAATCTGCTGGCGCTCAACGCTGCCATCGAAGCGGCTCGTGCGGGCGAAAGCGGTCGCGGCTTTGCGGTGGTGGCCGACGAGGTGCGAGCGCTGGCGTATCGCACCCAGCAATCGACGCAGGAAATCGAACAGATGGTGCAAGGCATGCGCAGCGTTTCGAGCCAGGCGCTGGAGTCAATGCAGGCCAGCGCATCTCGTGCGGCGAGCACGCTGGTTCTGGCAGAGCGGGCGGGTGAGGCATTGGTGACGATCACGGCGTCGGTGCACGAGATTCACGAGCGCAACCTGGTGATCGCCAGCGCTGCCGAGGAGCAGGCGCAGGTGGCGCGGGAAGTGGATCGCAATCTGGTGAACATTCGCGACCTGTCGGTGCGTTCGGCTGCGGGGGCTGATCAGACCAGCGCATCGAGCCATGAGCTGTCGCAACTGGCCAATGCGCTACAGGGCATGGTGCGGCGCTTCCAGCTGTGATCGACAGCCAATAAAAAGCCCCGCGCGATGCGGGGCTTGGAATAAAGATCAAAGGTGGGAGCGAGCCTGCTCGCGAATGCGCCTGATCTTCGAGCAGCACGAAAACCTGTGGGAGCCGGGCTTGCCCGCGATAGCGGTGGGTCAGGCAACAGAAATATCAACTGACCCGGCGCCATCGCTGGCAAGCCAGCTCCCACAGATGTTGGCCTTAGTGCAGCTTCAGACGCGGTTCGGTGCCACGACCAATCTTGCTCCCCAGCATCAGCATCGCCGTGCGGAACGGGCCGTACAGTGCCATCTGGTGCATGCGGTACAGCGACACATAGAACATCCGCGCCAGCCAGCCTTCGAGCATGACGCTGCCGGTCAGGTTACCCATCAAGTTACCCACAGCAGAAAAACGCGACAGCGAGATCAGCGAGCCGTAGTCGGTGTATTTGTACTCCGGCAGGGTCTTGCCTTCGATGCGCAGTTTCAGCGACTTGGCCAGCAACGAGGCTTGTTGATGCGCCGCTTGTGCCCGTGGCGGCACGTTGCGATCGGTGCCCGGTTGCGGGCAGGCCGCGCAGTCACCGAAGGCAAAGATGTTTTCGTCGCGCGTGGTTTGCAGAGTCGGCAGCACTTGCAGCTGATTGATGCGGTTGGTTTCCAGACCGTCGATGTCCTTGAGGAAACCCGGTGCGCGAATGCCGGCAGCCCAGACTTTCAGGCTGGCCTTGATCTCGTTGCCATCGGCGGTGATCAGGCTGTCGGCAGTCACTTCGCTGACTGCTGCGTTGGTCATCACATTGACCCCGAGCTTTTCCAGGGTCTTGTGCACCGGCCCGCTGATGCGCTCCGGCAGGGCAGGCAGCACCCGTGGGCCGGCTTCGATCAGCGTGATGTGCATGTTTTCCGGTTTGATCCGGTCCAGACCATACGCGGCCAATTCATGGGCGGCGTTGTGCAGCTCTGCCGCCAGTTCGACGCCAGTGGCGCCAGCGCCGACGATGGCCACGCTGATCTGCTCGACCACATCGGTCTGCCCGGCGTGGGCGCGCAGATAGTGATTGAGCAATTGCTGGTGGAAGCGCTCAGCCTGTTTGCGCGTATCGAGGAACAGGCAATGCTGCGCCGCGCCCTGGGTGCCGAAATCGTTGGTGGTGCTGCCCACGCTGATCACCAGCGAGTCATAAGCCACTTCACGCGCCGGCACCAGCTCGACGCCGTTTTCGTCATAGGTCGCGGCCAACTGGATTTTTTTCTGCGCGCGATCGAGCCCGCTCATGCGCCCGAGCTGGAACTCGAAGTGGTTCCATTTCGCCTGGGCGACATAGTTGAGTTCGTCTTCGGAGGAGTTCAGGGAACCGGCGGCCACTTCGTGCAGCAGCGGTTTCCAGATGTGGGTCAGGTTCGCGTCGACCAGCATCACGCTGGCCGTGCCGCGCTTGCCCAGAGTCTTACCCAGACGGGTAGCCAACTCCAGACCGCCGGCGCCGCCGCCGACAATGACAATACGATGGGACATAGGGATAACTCGCAAGGTTTTTAAAGGAAATCGGTGCGGTTACCCGAGGGAGCGCAAGGCAGCTCATAACGTCAGGTAACTGATAAATCGGCTCAACAGGCCCAGACCAATGGTCACTGCCAGCACCAGCACCAGGAGCATCCACGGCCGGAAAGGCCGGCGCTCGACACGGTGTTGGGACAATTGCAGGTACTCTTCGACATGCTTTTGGTCTTCGGGGTTCAGGCGGCTGGTCATATTTGCCTCGTCAGGTAGACGTTACTGAATGAGCACAGGCTACAGCGGTTTTCAGCCCGGATTGAACGCAGCGTAGCCGCTGTCCGGAACCGGTTCGACGCACACGCTATCGTCGAGGCGAATGATGCCGCTTTGTAGCACCCGGGCGGTGATCCCGCCATGCCCGCGCACGGCCTGGAAAGTGCCCGGGCCGAGATTGTTCTGCAAACGTGCGCAGGGCTGACACCAGCCAGTGGTTTCGAGTATCGCTTGCCCGATGCGAAAGCGCCGCCCCTTCAGGCTAAACAAATTGATTCCGCTTATAACGAGATTGCGCCGCAGATCTTCAGGCCGGACTGGCTGGTCAGCGGGACGGCCCATCAGTGCGTTGATTACCGCCAGGTGCTCCCACTGGATCAGCGTCACCTGTCGCGCATTGCGAATGCCCGGGCGGGCGTGGTCGCCGGTGAGCCCGGCTTCCAGCCGCGCCTCGACCGCGTCCAGCTCAAGCATCGGCCCACGGGATTCTGGACGCACACCGATCCAGCGCACACGACCGGTTTGCGGAACCTCGGCGATCAACTGCTGCAGCGGCGTCACAGGCTGATGCCCACGTCGAACACAATGCTGCGGCCGAGGTTGCTGCGCAGAAAGTCCGGTGCGTCGGGGTGGGCGAACAGCACGCGGGCGAATGTCGGGCCGACCAGCGACAGCGAGCGCCAGCCCTGACGCAGGTATTCGGTCGGTGGCGGGAAGTGGCTGTTGAGATCCAGCACTTCGCGTTTGAGGCTGGCGAAGGCGATGATGTCCAGCTCACCCAGATCCATGCCGCGTTCCTTGTAGTTGTGCGCCTTCTTGCGCAGGGTTGGCGCCAGACGCAGGAGAAATTCATTGGCCGGGATGCGCTTGGGTTTGGCTTCGCGGCGCACCAGTTGGCTCAGGGAAAACGCGCTGCGCCGACGCTGCAATTCGTCGCGCCACTCGTCATTGAGACGGCGGCCTTCATCGAGGACGAAAAAAACTTCGAAATTGGCATCGCGGAACAACACGTCCGGCGGCTCACCCGCCGGGGCGAACTCATCGGCGCGGTAGGGGATGTTCAGACCCCGCAGCAGGCGCTGGCAGACCCAACGCTCACGCTCCCATTTGCGGGCATTGGACAGGAACGCATTGGCCTGCTCGGCCGCGATGGTCAGCAGGCGTAAATAATCTGAATCATCCATAAGCCCAAGCTTAGCGTCCAAATGCGACAAGCAGATAGCTTTGCATCGGCTGGTGCACATACATCAGCGGTGTAGACTGCGACAAAGCGGTAAGTCCATGGAGAGGGTGAGGGAATCATGATCGGTGCCGAACTGCTGTCCTCGGCAAGCCTGACGCTCGGCTGGCTGATTTATCTGCCGGTGCTGCTCTGGGCGATCATGCGTGCACCATGGGTCGAGCTGTTCAGCGACAGTCGCCGGCAGCACTTGCTGTTCGGCACGGTGTTCGCGCTATTTCTGCTGTGGCTGGTGCGCAGGGATTTCGACACCGGCGTGTCTTATCACTTCATCGGCATGACGGCAGTGACGCTGCTGCTTGATTGGCCGCTGGCGATCGTCGGCGGGCTGGTTGCGCAGATGGGGCTGGTGCTGCTGGGGCGTCAGGACCTGGCGGCGGTGGGCGTCAATGGCGCGTTGCTGATTCTGCTGCCAGTGCTGATCACCGAGTGCGTGGCGATTCTGGTCGAGCGTGCGCAGCCACGCAATCCATTCGTTTACATCTTCTGTTCCGGTTTCTTCGCCGCTGCGTTGTCAGGCCTGTTGTGCCTGATTCTGAGCCTGACGTTGCTGTGGTACGACGGCCTCTTCGCCATGCCGGAATGGCTGGAAGATTTCGTCGGCTACCTGTGGTTGCTGCTGTTTCCCGAGGCCTTTATCAACGGCATGGTTGTCAGTGCGTTGGTGGTGTTCTGCCCGGAATGGCTGGAGACCTTCAACCGCACCCGTTACCTTTCAGCGCCGTGGAAGGACGACGATCCGAAGTCTTGATCCACATCAAACCGGCCATGCCGCAGAGATTTCATGCTCGCGCAAATTCCTTCAGGAGCAGTGGCATGGGCGTTTACGAATGGGCGCGGCAGGAAACCCGGCAGAGTCTGGAGCTGGCGCAGGAGGTGGGCTTTGACCCGGGCCTGAGTTTGCGCGCCCTGCTCAGCGCCGTGGTGCAGCAGAGCAAGGCCGTGCGCAATGCCGAAGACCTGGCCGACGAGTTGCGCTTTCTCGCGGAGAACCTCGACGACAGTCAGGACTACGGCTTTATGCGGCCCTGATCAGCGATCAGTGACGCGGATCGAAATCGCCGGAAAACAGCTCGTCTTCGGCATCCGGGGCGACCGGAATCTTGTGCTCTTCCGAGGCCCAGGCGCCGAGGTCGATCAGTTTGCAGCGATCGGAGCAGAACGGACGGAATTTGTTCGCCGGGGTGAATTCGACGGGGGCGCCGCAGGTTGGGCATTCAACGGTTGGAATCTGGCTCATGCTTGGCCTCCGGATAAAGTCAGATAAAAGTGATGCAGACGCTCGACCTCGCTGTGCAGCCAGGCGAGGTCGCGGTCGTTGACGATCACATCGTCGGCACGGCTCACGCGGTCTTCACGGCTCGATTGCGCCTTGAGGATCGCCTGCACCTGCGCTTCGCTGGTCTGGTCACGTTGCAAGGTGCGTTCGATCTGCAGTTGTTGCGGCGCATCGATGACCAGAATGCGCTGGGTCATCGCGTATTGCCCGGACTCGATCAGCAGCGGTGAAACCAGAATCGCGTAAGGCGATTTTGCCTGCGCCAGATGATGAGCGATTTCTTCGCCGATCAACGGATGCAGCAGCGCTTCGAGCCAACGCCGCTGTTCAGGGTCTTCAAAAATCAGTTTGCGCAGGGCGGCACGATCCAGTGTGCCGTCGGCCTGCAACACGGCGGAACCGAAATGCTCGGCGATTTTCGCCAGCGCCGGACGCCCCGGCTCGACTACCCAGCGCGCCGCGTGATCGGCGTCCACCACGTGCACGCCGAGGTCGATGAAGTGCTGCGCCGCCGCGCTTTTGCCGCTGCCGATGCCGCCGGTCAGGCCGAGGATCCAGGGTTTTTCCACAGGGGTATTCATTTCAAACCGACAGACTGCCAATAGAAGTCGGTTATTTGACCACCCCAGAGCAAGGCAATCCAGCCGGCAATTGCCAGAAAGGGTCCGAAGGGGATCGGCGTCGAGGTTGCCTGGGCGCGCAGACGCAGCATGACGACGCCCAAAATCGCTCCCACCAAGGATGACAACAGAATCGTCAGCGGCAGAATCTGCCAGCCACCCCAAGCGCCAAGCAAGGCCAACAGCTTGAAATCGCCATGACCGATGCCGTCCTTGCCGGTGAGCAGTTTGAACAGCCAGAACACCGACCACAGCGCCAGATAACCCGCCACTGCGCCCCACAATGCATCGGGCAACGCCACGAACACGCCGAAGCTGTTGACGATCAGCCCCAGCCACAGCAGCGGCAGCACCAGCACATCGGGCAGCAGCTGATGTTCGCAGTCGATCAGACTCATCGCCAGCAAGCCCCACGTCAGCAAAATCAGCAAGCCCGCCGGCCAGCCGAAGCCCAGATGCCAGGCGATGAATGCCGACAGCAGGCCGCAGGCCAGTTCGGTCAGCGGGTAACGTTTACTGATCGGCGCCGAACAGGCCGAGCAGCGCCCCCGCAGCAGCAGATAACTGAGCAGCGGAATGTTTTCCCACGGGCGGATCCGGTGTCCGCAATGCGGGCACGCGGAGTGCGGCAGCATCAGGTTGTAGGTCGGCACGGGCGTTTCAGTGGGCAGGCCGAGCACATCATGGGCTTGCTGGCGCCAGTCACGCTCAAGCATTTTCGGCAAGCGCCAGACCACAACATTGAGGAAGCTGCCGACCACCAGCCCGAGCAGCAGCGCGCTGACCACAAAGGCCAGCGGATACACGGCAAACAGTTCATCGATAGGCATGTCAGATCGCTGAGCCGAGTTGGAAGATCGGCAGGTACATGGCCACCACCAGTCCACCGACGATGACCCCCAGCACCACCATGATGAACGGCTCCATCAGGCTGGTGAGGTTGTCGACCATGTTATCGACTTCTGCTTCATAAAAACCGGCGACCTTGTCGAGCATGTCATCCAGCGCGCCCGATTCCTCGCCGATGGCGGTCATCTGCACCGCCATATTGGGAAACACACCGGTGCTGCGCATCGAGAAATTGAGCTGCATGCCGGTCGAGACGTCCTGCCGCACCCGTAGCACCGCGCGCTTGAACACCACATTGCCGGTGGCACCGGCGACCGAATCCAGTGCCTCCACCAACGGCACGCCGGCGGCGAAAGTGGTCGACAGGGTGCGGGCGAAACGGGCGACGGCGGACTTGTACATCAAAGTGCCTACCAGCGGCAGCTTCAGCAGCCAGGCATCGCGCCGGTCGCGCAGGGCCTGCGAAGTCTTCAACGCGTGGCGAGTGCCGAAAAACGCTGCCACAAGCGCAAAAAGAATCGCCCACCACCACTGCTGCATGAATTCCGACAGGCTGATGATCATCAGGGTGAAGCCCGGCAGTTCGGCGCCGAACCCGGAGAATACCGACTGGAACTGCGGCACCACCTTGACCAGCAGAATGCCGGTCACCACCGCCGCCACCAGCACCACGGCGGTGGGGTAGGTCATGGCTTTCTTGATCTTGGCCTTGAGCGCTTCGCTTTTTTCCTTATAGGTCGCCACTCGTTCGAGCAACGTGTCGAGGGCACCGGACTGTTCGCCGGCGTCGACCAGGTTGCAGTACAACTCGTCGAAGTATTGCGGTTTCTTGCGAAGGGCCGTGGCGAAGCTGTTACCGGCCGCGACCTCCTGTTTGACCTCGTCGACCAGTTTGCGCATCGCCGGGTTTTCGAAGCCTTCACCGATGATGTCGAAGGACTGCAATAGCGGCACGCCGGCCTTCATCATCGTTGCCATCTGACGGGTGAACAAGGCGATGTCCTGCGGTTTGATGCGTTTGCCCAAGGTCAGCAGGGAGGCGGACTTCTTGCGCACCTTGCCCGGGTTGATCCCCTGTTTGCGCAGCTGCGCCTTGATCAGTGCGGGGTTCTGTCCGCTCAGTTCGCCGCTGACTTTGCTGCCTTTGCGGTCGGTGCCTTCCCAGGCGTAAATGCTGACTTTTGCTGCCTTGACCGCCATGTTCAATCCTTGGTGACCCGGTTGATTTCCTCAAGGCTGGTGATGCCTTGCATGGCCTTGTGCAGCCCGGAGGTGCGCAGATCGGCGAAACCGTCGCGGCGCATCTGAATGTCGATTTCCAGCGAATTGCCTTCGGCCATGATCAACCGTTGCAGGTCCGGTGTGTTCTTTACCACTTCATAAATCCCCACGCGTCCTTTGTAACCGCCGTTGCAGTGATCGCAACCGACCGGCTCGTAGATCGTGAAATGACCGATGCGTTCCTCGGGGAAGCCTTCCTTGAGCAAGGTTTCGTGCGGGATTTCCAGCGGCCGCTTGCAGTGCGCGCACAATTTGCGCGCCAGACGCTGGGCGATGATCAGGCTGACCGAGGTGGCGATGTTGAACCCGGGAATGCCCATGTTGTGCAGGCGCGTGAGGGTTTCCGCTGCGCTGTTGGTGTGCAGGGTCGACAGCACCAGGTGGCCGGTCTGCGCGGCCTTGATCGCGATCTCGGCGGTTTCCAGATCGCGGATCTCGCCGACCATGATCACATCCGGGTCCTGACGCAGAAACGAGCGTAGCGCCTGGGCAAAGTCCAGCCCTTGGCGGGGATTGACGTTGACCTGATTGATGCCTTCCATGTTGATTTCCACCGGGTCTTCGGCGGTGGAAATATTGATGTCGACGGTGTTGAGGATATTCAGCCCGGTGTACAGCGACACGGTTTTACCGGAGCCGGTGGGGCCGGTGACCAGAATCATTCCTTGCGGCTGTTTCAGCGCGGCCAGGTACAAAGCCTTTTGCTCGGCTTCGTAACCCAAGGCGTCGATGCCCATTTGTGCACTGGACGGGTCGAGAATCCGGATCACCACTTTTTCGCCCCACAGGGTCGGCAAGGTGTTGACGCGAAAATCGATGGATTTGCTTTTCGACAGGCGCATCTTGATCCGCCCGTCCTGGGGTTTGCGTCGTTCGGAAATATCCAGACTGGCCATCACCTTCAGGCGCGCGGCAATACGCCCGGCCAGCTGGATCGGCGGCTTGGCCACCTCGCGCAGCATGCCGTCGGTGCGCATGCGCACCCGATAGTTTTTTTCGTAGGGTTCGAAGTGCAGGTCGGAAGAGCCACTCTTGATCGCATCGAGCAGCATTTTGTGCACGAAACGTACGACCGGGGCGTCGTCAGCATCGAGGCCGCCGATCACGTCCTGTTTGTTGTCCTCAATCGACTCGACGTCGAGGCCGTCGAGATCGACATCGGCCATTTCCTCCAGGCCCGAGGCATGGCTGTCGAAGAACTTGTCGATGGCGTCGCTGAGTTTGTCGTCCTCGACCAGAATCGCTTCGGTGCTCAGGCCGGTGCTGAACTGGATGTCGCTGATCGCCTGCTGATTGCTCGGGTCGGAAAGGCCCACGAACAGTTTGTTGCCGCGCCGCCACAAGGGCAGGGCGCAGTGCTGACGAACCAGTTTTTCACTGACCAGGCCCCTGGGCTGAGTCTCCTTGTCGAGGCAGCTGAGATCGAGCAGGGCCATGCCGAAATGTTCGGAAGCGATCTCGGCGATCTGCCGGCTGTTGACCAGTTTGTTGTGTACCAGGTAATTGACCAGCGACACGCGATTGCGCTGGGCCTGCGCCCAGGATTGCCGGGCACTTGTTTCCGTGAGCAGTTCGGCCTGGACCAATTGCTTGGCCAGACCGCTCAGAGCGATGTCATTCATGGGGATTCCGCACGCTTGCCGTTCATGACTTATAGCCTAGTCAAGTGACAGCGCCAAACACGGCCGGTGCAGGTGACAAAAAGTGTCAGATAGTGCGGTTGCGGGTTGTAGGAAACGGCGCAGGAAATTGCGCGCGCCCAGCAGGCGGGGTCTGAAAGGCGTTGGCATGGGCTGTGCTGAGCCTTGTTCAGATCATGAGATTTCGACTCATGCATGGAGCGTGTCTATGAAAAAACAACAAGGTTTCACATTGATCGAGCTGCTGATCGTCGTGGCGATCATCGGCATTCTGGCGACTATCGCCCTGCCGCAGTATTCGAAGTATCAGGCGCGGTCGAAGGTGACCGCTGGGATTGCGGAAGCATCAGCTCTTAAGGTTAATTTTGAAGACGTGATCAATGCCGGATCGACTGACCCGAGCATCACCAACGTGAACGGCGGCACAGCGGCCACGCAGAATTGCACGTTGGTGGCATCCGGAAAAGTCGCCGATGGGACGGGTACTATTACTTGTACGCTGCTCAACGCTCCAGCGCCTGTTCTCGGCCAGACCGTAACGCTGACACGCAGTCCTACCACTGGCTGGACCTGTAAGTTCTCCGGCTCGAAAGAATATACAACTACGAGCTGCCCGGGCGTTTGACACGCACCTGCAACTTAAAAAGCTCCGCAATTGCGGAGCTTTTTATGGCGCAACGGTTTTTAAAAGCTCCAATAATTTCAGCAGCTTATGAACTTTCCGAAAAACCGCAACTTGCATGCGAAATTGCGTTGAGTCATGCATTTTGCATGAAAACGAAAATCAGCGTTTTTCATAACTTATTGTTTTAAAAGGATTTTATACGACAGAAAAAGTTGGCACAGCGTTCGCAATATCTCCGGTAACCCTGCTGACAAGCGTTACAGCAGACTTCCAGTAAAAACAGGAGTTACTCGTATGAAGAAGTTCGCTATCACTGCCGCTGCTACCGCTCTGACCCTGACCATGGCTGGTGGCGCTTTCGCCCAGTCCGCTCAGGCTACCCAGGCGCCAATGGTTCTGGCTGCCGGTGAAGTTACCGAAATGAAACAAGACACCAGCGACACCTGGATCACCACCAAGGTCAAAGCTGACCTGGTTACCGAAAAAGGCATTCCAGGCACCGACATCAAAGTCGAAACCAACAAGGGTGTAGTTTCCCTGTCGTCGACCACTGCGGTAACCGAGTCGCAGAAAGAAGTCGCCGTAGGCATTGCCAAGAAAATCAAAGGCGTTAAAGCGGTCTCCGCTGACGGCCTGAAAGCCGAATAAGGCAAGACTTCTCGCCTGAACCGGGAGAAGACGCGACAGACGGGCCGAGCAATACGTCTGCCGCAACTTTAGAGTTCATGCGAACGGTCACACGGATGTGACCATTACAGGCCCCGGCACTTGTGTCGGGGCCTGTTCTATCTTGGGCAATACCAATGTGGGAGCGCGCCTGCTCGCGAATGCGTAGTGTCAGCCGACAAGTTCGTCAGTAGACAGAGCGTATTCGCGAGCAGGCTCGCTCCCACAGGGTGAATTTCGTTCGGCTTAGCTACCGCGTTTGCTGTTGATCTGCCGCAAGCGATTACCTTCGAAGCGCAGGTACTGGTACATGCCGTTGTTCGGGCCGTAGGTCCATTCCTCGACCTGAAACTCTTCGCGGCGATTGACACTGCGCTTGTAGCCGAGCACATCGCGACTGACCGGCTCGCCGCATTTTTGCAGCACTTCGCTGGCGCGGTCGCCGAGGCTGATCAACTGGCTGGCGCAGCGCAATGTATCCGAAGCCGACGCGTGGCCGGCGGCGCACGTCAGCGCGAGCACAGCCAGCCAGTTACGCACGGTCATTCTGCATCCAGGTGCATTTGCGTGACCACGCGGCCATCGCTTTCGGCCTCGCCGAGGTTGGCGTCGATGAAGTACACGCGGTCATCTTCGAGCTTGCCCTTGTCGACCAGGTAATCCTTGATGGTGCTGGCGCGATCCTGGCCCAACTGTCGCAACAGCACCTCGCTGCCGCTCCAGAACGCGATCACGCCTTGGCGCATTTTCGCCGTGCGCTCTTCCTTGCCCAGGTCTTTCCATTCTGCCGGTGGCTGGGTTTTCAGGCGGGTGCGGTAAATCCCTTCGAGCAATGCGCCTTTCTCGCCTTCGGGCACTTGCAGCAGCGAGGCCTGGGCCGGAACTTTGTCGCCACGGCGCTGAAGCATCTTGTAGTAGTTGTATTGGTATTCGCGTTCCAGACGTTGCTCGGCCAGCAGTGGCCCATCACTGCTCTTCGCGGCAGTGCCTTCGATTTCCAGGCGCAGCGCCGGACGTTCCTTGAGCGCTTGCGACAGTTTCACCAGCGCCGCTTCGGCGTCTTTGCTCAGATCGCTGGAGCCCGGCGCGAAGGACACCGTGCCGAGGTCTTCGGAGCCGCCGCCACTGACCAGTCCGCCGATCATCCTGAACGGCGCGGCGGCAGCTTTGACGATGAGGTTGCGCAGGGTCTGCCAGACGATCGGCATCACGCTGAACTGTGGATTATTCAGGTCGCCGGTCACCGGCAACTCGATGGAGATCTTGCCGTCGACGTCCTTGAGCAGGGCGATCGCCAGTTTCAGCGGCAGACTCACTGCATCAGGGCTGTCGACCTTCTCGCCCAGTTGCAGCTGCTCGACGACGACTTTGTTCTCGGCTTTCAGTTGGCCTTTGGTGATCAGGTAGTGCAGATCAAGGTTGAGCCGGCCCTTGCGGATGCGGTAGCCGGCGAACTTGCCGGAGTAGGGCGTCAGGGTGGTTAGCTCGACGCGCTTGAAACTGGTGGCGATGTCGAGGCTGGCCATCGGGTCGAACGGATTGACCGCCCCCTTGATGGTCACCGGCGCATAACGGTCGACCTTGCCTTTGATGTCGACGCTGGCCGGTTTTGCCTGACGGCTGTCGATGGTGCCGATCTGACCGTTGAGCTGCTGCACGGCGGTGGCGAAATTCGGCGTCAGGCTGAGGTCGGCGAAGTTGGCCGAGCCGTCGTTGATCGCAATCGCACCGATGTGAATGCCCAGTGGTTTGTCCTTGCCGGCCGGTTTGGCTGCGGTGCTTTTTGCACCGCTGTCGGCCGGTTGCGGGATCAGCAGATCGTCGACGTTGGTGGTGCGATCGTCGTTGATCATGAAGCGCACATACGGCTGCAACAGGTTGACCCTGTCGATCGACAGGCTGTCGCCGTGCTGATAGTTGATACCGTCGACCACGACTTGCTGCCATTTGAGGAAGTCGCGGGTCTTCAGCGTATCGAGGGTGTGCAGTTGATCGATCTGCGCGCGGCCGGTGACGCTGAGGGCCAGCGGCTCGGTGCTCTTGAGGTTGACCTTGAGGTCACTGCCGAGCATGCCGCTGCGCAGTTCCAGGCGAATGAACGGGTTGATATAGGACTGCGCGACACGCAAGTCGACGTCCTCGGTTTTCACGTTGAGCTGTGCGTTGACGGGGGCCAGATTGACCGTGCCGTCTGCGCTGATCTTGCCTTGCTTGCCCAGGCCGCTGTCGAGCTTGAGCTTGAAAGGCGAGCCGTTGAGGCTGTCGAAATCCTGCAGGTCGACGTTCAGCGGAGTGATGTCCAGCGCCACCGCCGGTTGCGCCGAGCGGTCGGCGAGATGGACCGTGTAGTTGCGCAGTTGCACATCCTTGACCAGCACCTGCCATGGCTTGCTCGGGGCGCTTGGCTCAGGTTTCGGCGAGTCGGCGGCGGCCGGTGTATCCGTAGGTTCGGCAGCGGCTTTGGCCGCCGGTTTCGACGGTTGGCTGGCGAACAGCTTCTGCCAATCCAACTGGCCGTCGGCTTCCAGCGCCGCCCAGGTTTCCAGTTTGTTGCTGCGGATCTTGCCGACCACCACTTGCTGCTTGGCCAGGTCGAGCGAGGTTTCGCTGACGTCGAGGCGTTCAAGCCTGGCCAGCGGACGTCCGTCCGGAGCCTTGATGGCGAATGGCGCAATGCTCACCGCGACGTTGTTCAGCAGTAGTTCGGTCTGTTTCGACAGGTTGAGCTTGTACTCGGTGCTGAGGCTGACCACGCCGTTTTCCAGCACCAGCGGCACGGCGTCGCGCACGTAGGGCCAGAAGGATTTCATCTGGCCATCGGTGACTTTAAGGGTGCCTTCGGAGGTGAACGGGATCAGGCTGAAATTGCCGGTCCAGTCGATCCGCCCGCCAGCGGGGCCGATGGCGACGAGGGTCATGTCGGCGCTGTCCTCGGGCAGGGTGCTGAGGTTTTTCAGCTCGAAACTGAGGTCGTCGTAAAGAAATTCGATCGGCTCGCTGGGCCGCATATCCTCGAAATGCACCACGCCGCCGGCCAGTTTGATGTTGTCGATACGCAGCGGAAATGGTTTGGCGTCGGGATCGGCGGGTGTCGGCTCGCTCGGCGGCAGGTTGAACAGGCCGAGCAGGTTGAGCTTGCCGTCCTTGGCGAAGAGGATTTCGCTTTTGGGTTTGTCCAGTTCGATGTCGGACAGATGCAGCGCTTTCGTCCACAGGCTGTCGATTTGCAGGTTGGCATAGAGGCGATCGAAGCCGACCTGCTCCTTGCCCGGTTCGCCGATGACTAGGCCCCACAGGGTGACCTCAAGGCTGAAGGGGTTGAGTTCGATGCGCTGCAGATGCGCGGGCACCGTCGCGTAGTTGGCCAGTTGCTGGTTGGCCACGCGCAAGGCAATGCCCGGCAGGATCAGAAACCCCAGCAGGCTGTAGAGGGCCAGGGCTGTCAGCAGTGCGCCAATCGCGCGAATCAATCCTTTGGGCATGTGCGGCTTCATCTGTCTGAATCGGAGTGCCTTGGAGTATGGCACGCGATTCTGGTTCCGAAGTGCTTGATGTGGGACAGGATTGTTCAGAAATTTCTGTAGGAACAAATCTCCCTTGTGGGAGCGAGCCTGCTCGCGAATGCGGTGGTTCAGTGAAAAATAAGTCGACTGACACTGCGCCTTCGCGAGCAGGCTCGCTCCCACAGGGGAATGTAATCGCTCATGCCGGAGGGATCACAGCTGCAAGATCAGCGTCTTCAACGGGGGCTGCTGGTCCCGCGAGGGAAAGTCGGCGCCCGGGGTCATCACGCTCCATTCGCGCACCGGGCGGCCGGCCTTTTCGGCGCAGCGCAACACTTGTTCGCGCCAGTCGTCCATGCTGACTTTCGCCAGGTTGTTGCAGCAGATCAGCACGCCGTTGTCAGCGGTGGTCAGCAGGGCCGGTTTGAGCAGGCTCTGATAATCGCGCAGCAAATCGACTGTGCCGAATGCGCTTTTGGCCCACGCCGGCGGATCGAGCAGGACCAGATCGTATTGGCGCTGTTCGAGGCGCTGATAGCTCGGCAACTTCTGCCCGCGCCGCACGCTGATCGGCAGGCCAGCAAGCTGACGGATCGCCGGGAAGTAATCGGACTGAATGAATTGCATCTCCGGCAGTTGCGGGTTGAGCAAACCATTCTCGCGACCGACCGCCAGATTGCCCTCGGCAAAATCGAGGTTGCACACCTCACGTGCACCGCCGGCCGCCGCACTGAGGCCAACGCCGCAGGTGTAGGCAAACAGGTTGAGCACGCTTTTGCCTTGCGCATGATCCTTGACCCAGCCACGGGTGTTGCGCAGGTCGAGGAACAGTAGCGGATCCTGCCCGGCATGACGCCCGCGCACGCGGTAGTTCAGGCCCCATTCATGCCCGACCAGATCCGCCAGTGCGGCGTCATCGGCTTTATAAACGCTGTCCTCGCGATCGATCCGCGAGTTGCCACGGGAGCGGTCGTTGTAGACCAGCAGGCTGTCGAAGCCCAGCGTCTGGTTGACCATGGCGTGCAGTTGCAGCAGATCATCACGTTCGAGCGTCTGGTGAAAACTCTGCACCAGCAGTTGCGGGCCGTAGCGGTCGATGGTCAGGCCGCCGGCACCTTCCTGGCTGCCATGGAACAGCCGATAGCAATCGGTGCCCTGGCTGTGCAGCGCAGCGAGCAGGTCCTGGCGTTGATCGAGGGCGGCGCGCAGCGCCTGGTTCAAGGAAGACATGCGGGCGCCTTGCTGAAAAAACGCGAAGCTTAGCAGTCGGGGAGCTACAAGCGGCAAGTTTCTAGCTGCAAGCTAAAAGCGAAAAGCTGCGCGGACCGCTTTAGCTTGCAGCTTGTAGCTAGAAACTTGCAGCTCTCAAGTATTGAGCCGCTTGTCGACGAGGTCCTGCACCACACTCGGATCAGCCAGGGTCGAAGTATCGCCGAGGCTGTCGAGCTCATTGCAGGCAATCTTGCGCAGAATCCGCCGCATGATCTTGCCCGAACGGGTCTTCGGCAATGCCGGCGCCCACTGGATCAGGTCCGGTTTGGCGAAGCTGCCGATCTCCTTGCTGACATGCGCCAGCAGGTCTTTCTTCAGCTCTTCGTTGGCCTCGGTGCCGTTCATTGGCGTGACGAATGCGTAGATGCCCTGGCCTTTGACGTCGTGGGGATAACCGACCACGGCGGCCTCGGCGATGCTGTCGTGCAGCACCAGGGCGCTTTCCACTTCGGCGGTGCCGATGCGGTGGCCGGAGACGTTGATCACGTCGTCGATGCGTCCGGTGATCCAGTAATCGCCGTCCTCGTCGCGGCGGGCGCCGTCGCCGGTGAAGTAATAGCCGGGGTAGGGTTTGAAGTAGGTGTCGATCATCCGCTGCGGATCGCCGTAGACGCTGCGAATCTGCGCCGGCCAGCTCGATTTGATCGCCAGCACGCCACTGCCGGCGCCTTTGATTTCCTTGCCGACTTCGTCAAGCAGCACCGGTTGCACGCCAAACATCGGTTGCGTCGCGCAGCCCGGTTTGATCCGTTGGGCGCTGACCAGCGGGCTGAGCATGATGCCGCCGGTTTCGGTCTGCCACCAGGTGTCGACAATCGGGCAGCGCTGTTCACCGACAGCATTGAAATACCATTCCCACGCTTCCGGGTTGATCGGCTCACCGACGCTGCCGAGCAATCTGAGGCTGGCGCGCGACGTTTCCTTCAATGGTCCGGTGCCTTCGCGCATCAGCGCGCGCAGGGCGGTGGGTGCTGTGTAGAAAATGTTCACCTTGTGCTTGTCGATGACCTGCCAGAAGCGCGAACTGCTCGGGTAGCTCGGCACGCCTTCGAACATCAGTGTGGTCGCACCGTTGGCCAGCGGCCCGTAGACGATGTAACTGTGGCCGGTGACCCAGCCGACGTCGGCGGTGCACCAGAACACTTCGCCGTCGCGGTAATCCAGCACGTACTTGAAGGTCATTGCTGCTTGCAGCAGGTAGCCGCCGGTGGTGTGCAGCACGCCTTTGGGTTTGCCGGTGCTGCCGGAGGTGTAGAGGATGAACAGCGGATCTTCGGCGTCCATCGGTTCCGGCGGGCAGTCGTCGCTGACCTCGCGCACGGCCTGGTGGTACCAGAGGTCACGGCCCTCGACCCAATCGACTTGGCCCTGCGTGCGCTCGACCACCACCACGGTGCTGACGTTCGGGCAACTTTGCAGGGCTTTGTCGACGTTGTTTTTCAGCGGCACGAAGCGGCCGCCGCGCACGCCTTCATCGGCGGTGATCACGGTACGGCAGTCGGCGTCGAGGATTCGATCACGCAAGGAATCCGGGGAAAATCCGCCAAACACTACCGAATGGATCGCACCGATTCGCGCGCAGGCGAGCATGGCGTAGGCGGCTTCGGGGATCATCGGCATGTAGATGCACACCCGATCGCCTTTCTTCACGCCACGGCTTTTCAGTACGTTGGCCAGACGGCAGACGTGGTGATGGAGTTTGTTGTAAGTGATCTGCGCCGATTCGGCAGGATCGTCGCCCTCCCAGAGCAGGGCGGTCTGTTCGCCGCGTTGCTTGAGGTGACGGTCGATGCAGTTGTGACTGACGTTGAGCTTGCCGCCGGCAAACCAGGCCGCTTCACCGGTCTTCAGGTCATAGCGCTGAACAGTCTGCCACGGCGTGCTCCAATCGAGGAAACGCGTGGCCTGCTCGGCCCAGAAGGCACTGGGGTGTTCAATCGATTCGCGGTACAGGCGCCGATACTCGTCCTGGCTCAACTGAGCGGCCTGGCGCACGGCATCGGCTTTGGGGAACGTGCTGATATCGAACATGACGGTTCCTTATTCTTGTGGTGCGACACGAATAAAGATGCGCCGAGCGCTGCACAGGTTCAAGTCATGCGCCAAAACAACTGTGGGAGCGAGCCTGCTCGCGAAGGCGGCGGATCAGTCAACACAGTGTTGAATGACGCACCGATTTCGCGAGCAGGCTCGCTCCCACAGGGGAACAGCGTTGTGCCCGAAGGCTTTTATCAGCCGCGATGACGCCCGCGGAAGTAGTTGATCAGGCCCTGAGTCGAGGCATCGTCAGCCACGGTCTCGTCGCTGCCGACCAGACGGTTGTAGACGCCTTTGCCCAATTCCTTGCCCAGTTCCACACCCCACTGGTCGAAGGCGTTGATGCCCCAGACCACGCTTTGTACGAACACTTTGTGCTCATACATCGCAACCAGGGCGCCGAGGCGACGCGGGCTGATGCGTTCGACCACCAGGGTGTTGCTCGGACGATTGCCCGGGATCACCTTGTGCGGCGCAAGTTTGCGCACGTCGTCTTCGCCCATGCCTTTGTCGCGCAGTTCGGCTTCAGCTTCCGGCAGGGTCTTGCCGAGCATCAGCGCCTGGCTCTGCGACAGGCAGTTGGCGTACAGCCACTGGTGGTGGTCGGAAACCGGGTTGAAGCTGACGATCGGCACGATGAAGTCGGCCGGGATCAATTGGGTGCCCTGGTGCAGCAACTGGTGATAAGCGTGCTGACCGTTGCAGCCGACGCCGCCCCAGATCACCGGGCCGGTATCGGTCGACACCGAGGTGCCGTCCTGACGCACGCTCTTGCCGTTGGACTCCATGTCCAGCTGTTGCAAGTGCTTGGTGATGTTGCGCAGGTAGTGGTCGTACGGCAGGATCGCGTGGCTTTGCGCACCCCAGAAGTTGCCATACCAGACGCCGAGCAGGGCCAGCAGCACCGGCATGTTCTGTTCGAACGGCGCGGTCTGGAAATGCTGGTCCATGGTGTAGGCACCGGACAGCAGTTCCTTGAAGTTGGACATGCCGATGGCCAGCGCAATCGGCAAACCGATCGCCGACCACAGCGAGTAGCGCCCGCCGACCCAGTCCCACATCGGGAAGATGTTTTCTTCGCGGATGCCGAAAGCCACAGCTGCGGCGTTATTGCTCGACACAGCGATGAAGTGGCGATACAGCTCGGCTTCCGAGCCGCCCTGCGCCAGGTACCAGGCGCGTGCGGCCTGCGCGTTTTTCAACGTTTCGAGAGTGTTGAACGACTTCGACGAAACGATGAACAGCGTGGTCTCGGCGCGCAGTTTCTGCGTCAGCTCGTGGAATTCGCTGCCGTCGATGTTCGCCAGATAGTGGCAACGCACACCTTTCTGCGCGTAGGACAGCAGTGCTTCGGAGACCAGCTCAGGACCGAGGAACGAACCACCGATACCGATATTGACCACGTCAGTGATCGGCTTCTCGGTGTAGCCACGCCACAAGCCATCGTGAATGCGGCCGACCAGATCGGTGATCTGGTTCAGCACCTTGTGCACTTCCGGCATCACGTTGACGCCGTTGACCGACAACTTGTCGCCGACCGGGCGGCGCAGGGCGGTGTGCAGTGCCGGGCGGCCTTCGGAGGCGTTGACGATTTCGCCGTCGAACAGCGCTTTGATCGCGCCCTTCAGATCGACTTCATTGGCCAGGCCCACGAGCAGGTTGCGGGTCTCGGCGTTGATCAAATTCTTCGAATAGTCGAGAAACAGACCGCAGCTACTAAGGGTGAACTGATTGAAACGCTGCGGATCGGCGTTGAAGGCTTCGCGCATGCTGAAATCCTGCATGGCTTGGCGGTGATCTTTCAACGCTTGCCAGGCGGGCAGAGCGGTAACGTCGTGAGGAGTGCGGTAGTACGCCATCGCTGCGGTTTTCCTTTTTACTTGAACGGCCTTTTGAACACGGTACAGATCAACCACGAGTTTTAGCGCATGGGATCAACTGCGTCGATACGAGATCTGGACACAGGGCGAATACAGTAAACCTCGCGCTGCGTTCTGTCTTGACTTTGTCTGACCAGATCCCTGTACTTTTTTAACATCCGTTGAGGAATCTGGCCGACAAACGGAGGTGCCCGGAACACTTTCGCCCAACCGGCATGCACCGAAAACACCTGTGGGAGCGAGCCTGCTCGCGAAGGCGTGGTGTCAGGCAACTTATAAGTCGCTGATACACCGCCTTCGCGAGCAAGCTCGCTCCCACAGGGAAATTCGTTGCTGCTTAAATCGGGCTATCGAGATTCAGGTGCAGGTTGTCGATCAGCCGCGTGGTGCCGAGGAACGCCGCTGCCAGAATCACCAGATCGCGGTCTTCCGCCGTCGCCGGGCGCAACGTCAGGCCATGACGGATTTCCAGATAGTCCGGACGCAGCCCCGCCGCTTCCAGCACCTGCAACTGCGCAGTGATCAGCGCCGGGTAATCGCGCTCACCTTGCTTGATCGCTTCGGCAATGCTGCTCAGCACGCGATACACCACCGGTGCCACGGCGCGCTGGTCTTCATTGAGGAAGCCGTTGCGCGACGACAGCGCCAGACCGTCGGCAGCACGCACGGTCGGCTCGCCGATGATCTGGATCGGCATGTTCAGGTCATGCACCAGTGCGCGGATCACCGCCAGTTGCTGGTAATCCTTCTGGCCGAAGATCGCCAGATCCGGCTGGACCATGTTGAACAGCTTGCTGACCACCGTCGCCACACCTTCAAAGTGCCCCGGACGGCTGGCGCCACACAGGCCTTCGGACAATTGCGGCACGCTGACCCGGGTTTGTCCGGCCATGCCGTCCGGGTACATCTCTTCAACCGTCGGCGCAAACAGCAGGTCGCAACCGGCTTCGAGGAGTTTTTCCTGATCGGCAGCGAGGGTGCGCGGGTATTTGTCGAGGTCTTCGCCGGCGCCGAATTGCAGCGGGTTGACGAAAATACTCGCAACCACGAAATCGACTCGCTGGGTAGCTTTGGTGATCAGGGCGACGTGGCCGCTGTGCAGGTTGCCCATGGTCGGCACGAAGCCGATGCGCTTGCCTTCACTGCGCGCGCGGGCGACGGCGGCGCGCAGTTCGCGTACGGTTTTGACGGTGTTCATGCAGAGAATCCGTGTTCGATGCCGGGGAACGTGGTGGCTTTGACTTCGCTGACGTAAGCCTTCAGCGCGGACTGGATGCTGTCCTGACCTTGCATGAAGTTCTTGACGAACTTGGGTACGCGGCCGGTGATCGACAGGCCGAGCAGGTCGTGCAATACCAGTACCTGGCCGTCGGTGGCGTTGCCGGCACCGATACCGATCACCGGAATGCCCACGGCCTGGCTGATTTCTGCTGCCAGTTCGCTCGGCACGCACTCAAGCAGCAGCATGGCCGCACCGGCCTGCTCCAGCGCGATCGCATCGGCACGCATCTGCCGCGCCTGATTCTCGTTGCGGCCCTGCACCTTATAGCCACCGAGAATGTTCACTGCTTGCGGCGTCAGGCCCATGTGGGCGCAAACCGGCACACCGCGCTCGGCGAGCAGACGGATCGACTCCGCCAGCCACAGCTGACCTTCGACCTTGACCATGTGCGCGCCGGCCTGCATCAGCATGGCGCTGTTGGTCATGGTCTGTTCGAGGGTGGCGTTGGCCATGAACGGCAAGTCGGCGAGGATCAGGGCATCGCCATTGCCACGCTTGACGCTGGCGACGTGATAGGCCATTTCCGCCGTGGTCACCGGCAGGGTGCTGTCATGACCCTGCAGAACCATGCCGAGGGAGTCGCCGACCAGCAGCACTTCGACACCGGCCTCGTTGCAGGCGTGGGCGAAGGTCGCGTCATAGCAGGTCAGCATGGTGATTTTTTCACCTTTCTGCTTGAGGCTCTGGAGCGTGGTCAGGGTGATGGCTGGCATGTAAAAAATCCTCGTTCAGGCGCTCTGGAAACTGCTGCGAGTCACGCGCGTGATTCTTCATCTACTCAGGCGCACGGTCTTGTGTCGTGCTTTGAAAGGCCTGGATTGCGCCCGTTCATACCGGGTTGGCGGCAGCGGGACGCCTATAGTCGTGATGAGCCAACAGGAAGTCAATTGCGTGTGTTACCGCATTGTTACGCGGGCGGTGTTACCGGCGTTACTGATGCGATTCAGCGGCGCGGCGGGCCTGATTCGGGGGATTTTTGTCTGACAAAAACTGGAGATTGGCAGGTAACCTGTGGCGAGGGGATTTATCCCCGTTGGACTGCGAAGCAGGCCCAAATCTGAACTAGCTGTACACAACATGGGGCCGCTCCGCGACCCAACGGGGATAAATCCCCTCGCCACACAGCCACATTTCACAGAAGATTTTTGTCAGGGCTGGGAGAGGCGTTCAAGGCCGACGAACGGGCAGGCGGCCAGCAGGTCTGTCAGCGTGCGGCCATCGGCAAGACGCAGATCCTGCGGTGCCAGTTCAGCGAGGGGATAAAGAACGAACGCCCGCTCCTGAATCTGGTAATGCGGGACCTTCAGCCGTGGCTCATCGATCAGGCGATCGCCGAACAGCAGAATATCCAGATCCAGCGTGCGAGGCCCCCAGCGCTCAAGACGCTCGCGGCCCTGAGCGTTTTCGATCGCTTGCAAGGCGTCGAGCAGCTCGATCGGTGCGAGCGAGCTGTCGAGGGCGGCGACCGCGTTGGTGTAACGCGGCTGGCCCGGCAGCAGCGAATCGCTTTGATAAAAGGCTGACACGCCGGCAAGACTTGTTTGCGGCAATTGGCCCAGCGCCGCGATGGCGCTGCGCAACTGGTCGGCCGGGTCAGCGAGGTTGCTGCCCAGGCCGATGTAGATGCGTTCCACGCTTACTCGCCCGTCGCGCTCGAAGCACCGGCGCGCTTGCGCTTGGAACCGCCGCTGCGGCGACGTTTGCGTGGCGCGCCGCTGGCATCGTCACCCTTGCCGCTGAGGTCGCGGATCATGTCGCGACGCTCGCTGTCGTTGGCGTCCTGATAATCGGTCCACCATTCGCCGAGGCCATCGGTCTCCTCACCGGCGCTTTCACGCAGCAGGAGGAAATCGTAACCGGCACGGAAGCGCGGGTTGTCCAGCAACAGATCGGCGCGTTTGCCGCTGCGCCGTGGCAGGCGTTCCTGCATGTCCCAGATTTCGCGGATCGGCATGGTGAAGCGCTTCGGAATCGCGATGCGCTGGCACTGTTCGGCGATCAGTTCGTGAGCGGCTTCCTGCATCGCCGGAATCGGCGGCATGCCACGTTCCTGCAGACGCAACACGCGGGCCGGCAGTGCCGGCCAGAGCAGGGCGGCAAAGAGGAACGCCGGGGTCACCGGTTTGTTCTGCTTGATGCGCAGGTCGGTGTTGGTCAGCGCTTCGCTGATCAAGGTGTGGGTGTATTCCGGGTTGTATTCCAGCGCTTCGGCACTGGCCGGGAACAGCGGGGCGAACAGTTGCAGATCAACCAGCATTTCAAAGGTGATCGCGCCGTGCCCGGAGAGGAACAGCTTGAGCACTTCTTCGAACAGCCGCGCCGACGGAATCTCGCGCAGCATCGGCGCCAGCTCACGGATCGGCTGCACGGTGTGCTTCTCGATGCCGAAGTTGAGCTTGGCGGCGAAACGCACGGCCCGCAGCATGCGCACCGGGTCTTCCTGGTAACGCTGCTTCGGGTCGCCGATCAGGCGGATCAGGTGATTGCGGATGTCGTGCACGCCATTGGCGTAATCGAGAATGCGCTCGCTGACCGGATCGTAATACAGGGCGTTGATGGTGAAGTCGCGACGTTGCGCGTCTTCTTCCAGGGTGCCGTAGACGTTGTCGCGCAGAATGCGCCCGCTCTCATTGCGCGAAGACTGGTTGCTGTCTTCGTCGTCTTCGTTGACCGGGTGATTGGCGCGGAAGGTCGCGACTTCAATGATTTCGCGACCGAAATGGATGTGCACCAGCTTGAACCGGCGGCCGATGATCCGCGCATTGCGGAATTCGGCACGCACCTGCTCGGGGGTGGCACTGGTGGCGACGTCGAAGTCCTTGGGCGTGATGCCCAGCAGCATGTCACGCACGCAACCACCGACCAGATAAGCCTGGTAACCGGCACCTTGCAGGCGTTCGACGATATTCACCGCATAGCGGCTGAACTGCGTTTTCTGCAGCGAATGTTGGCCGCTGTTGAGCACTTCAGGGGTGCTGCGGATGTGTTGCGTACGACGCACGGGAGTTCGGAATGACTGGAACAGCTTCTTCAGCATGGGATGCACTGTTTGAAGGAATGTTCGGCCATACCAAAAGAATGACCGCATGATGGGCGCAGATTCTAGCATTTAGTCGGGGGATGGTGTAGGACGCGGCAGATATGAGCTGCAAGCCCCAAGCTACAAGGGTCGAGCGAGGAAAACGGGGGGATTTCACGGAAGGGAGAAACTACAAGGGGAGCCGAAGCTCCCCAAGAAGTAGTTGCGTGCTCTTTTTATTATTGATTCGGGCTTCTTGTTTTTGTTGAGTGCCCTCGCCACGAAGTGTTTCCTTCGTGACCCTCCCAATCGGGAGCCAAGAGCAAACGGATTGCTTTGGTCGCTGAATTGCAGTGATCTGTCGATCCAACCAGTACAGGCTCTGTCTTAGGACAGTTTTTGTTGTTCTCGGCCTGGTCGTGGGGCAAGCCCCAAATACAACGCCTCTCCAAAAGAATCAGTTAGCTGCGCCTCTCGCCGTCTTGTTTTTATTGTGCGTGAGTCGATTCGTCTTATTTTTATTGTCTTGTGCATTGCTTGTTATTGTTCTTGTACCAAACATATAGCAGGGTGCGTGCCAACTTTTGCCAAGCCCAGTAAAACAAGGGGTTAGGTCGATATAACCTTTTTGCAGGGGCGAAAAAAAGCCGGGGTTTCGTTACCGATAACCCCGGCTTCTGTTACGTGAATCGACTGCGGTAACAGTTTTTTCACATTGTCATGCGTTACCCGCGCACGCGGTGGGTAACGCTCAGCTTTCGCTGGCGACCCCGGTCTTGCGCCGTGGAATGCCCAGACGCTGGCGGCGTTCCCACAGGCATTTGCGGCTGACGCCCAGTTTGCGTGCCAGTTCGGTCTCGGTCATGTGGTCCTGATGCTCGAGGACGAAGTGCTGGAAGTAATCCTCCAGCGACAGATCCTCGGTCGGCTCATGGCTGCTGTTGCTGGCGTTACCGCCGGTTTGCGGCGGCAGACCGATGAACTCGTCGTCTTCCAGATCGCTCAGCTCGATGTCGATGCCCAGCAGGTCGGCCGAGATCTCCGGGCTTTCGCTGAGAATCACCGCGCGCTCGACAGCGTTTTCCAGCTCACGCACGTTACCCGGCCAGGAATAGTGCCGGATCGCCTGTTCGGCATCGGCAGCGAATTTCAGGTCGGTGCGGTTGATCCGCGCGCTCTGGCGAGCGAGGAAGGCATTGGCGATTTCGTTGACGTCGGCGCCACGCTCGCGCAGCGGCGGCAGCTTCAGGGCAATCACGTGCAGACGGTAATAAAGGTCTTCACGGAACTGACCGATTTTCGCCAGGCTTTTCAGATCGCGGTGCGTTGCAGCGATCAGGCGCACATCGACTTTCTGCGACTGCACCGAACCTACGCGGCGGATCTCGCCCTCCTGCAGAACCCGCAGCAAGCGAGCCTGGGCTTCGAGGGGCAGTTCGCCGATCTCATCGAGAAACAAGGTGCCGCCGTCCGCCGCTTCAACCAGACCGGCACGACCGGCACTGGCGCCGGTGAACGCGCCTTTCTCGTGGCCGAACAGTTCGGATTCGATCAGGCTTTCCGGAATCGCCGCGCAGTTCACCGAAATCATCGGCGCCTTGGCGCGTTTCGACAGATTGTGCAGGGCACGGGCCACCAGTTCTTTACCGGTACCGGACTCACCCTGAATCAACACGTTGGAGTCGGTTGGCGCGACTTTGCGGATCTTGCTGTACAGGTCCTGCATCGGTGGGCAGGAGCCGATGATGCCAATTTCACCATTGCTGTTATCCACAGCAGCTTTGCCATTGCCAGCGGCAGGCTTGCTCGCCGTAGCTTCGCCGGCAGCCGGCGCCGACTGGCGATCGCGCAGGATCCGCGCAACCGCCTGGAGCATTTCATCGTGGTCGAACGGCTTGGCGATGTAATCGACCGCGCCCATTTTCATCGAGTCGACCGCCGAGCGCAGGCTGGCGTAACTGGTCATGATCAGCACCGGCGTGCCTTGCCCTAGCTTGATCAGCTCGGTGCCCGGAGCGCCCGGCAGGCGCAGGTCGCTGACGATCAGATCGAACGTAGGAATGGTGAAGCGTTCTTGTGCTTCCTGCACTGATCCGGCTTCGCTGACCTGGTACTGGTTGCGTTCCAGCAGGCGGCGCAAGGCGGAGCGGATAATGGTTTCGTCTTCGACGATCAAAATGTGCGGCATTGATTCGATACTCTCGACGGTCTCAGTTCACAGCGGACGTCGCTTCGACATGACGCGGTAAGGTCACCCGGATACGGGTGCCGCGTTGGCTTTGTACATCAGCCGGGCTGTCGATGGTGATTTGTCCATAATGCTCTTCAACGATGGAATAGACCAGTGCAAGGCCCAGACCGGTGCCTTCACCCGGATCCTTGGTGGTGAAGAAAGGTTCGAACAATCGGTCCATGATGCTCGACGGAATGCCACTGCCTTCGTCTTCGACGATCAGATCGACCGTGTGTTCGCCGGCTTCGCTCTTGACCCGTACCGCACTGTGCGGCGGCGAGGCGTCGCGGGCGTTGGAGAGCAGATTGATCAGCACCTGGGCAAGCCGTTGCGGGTCGCCTTCGACCCAATGATCGGGATCGCACAGGTTGTAGAACTGCACTTCGAAATTGCGCCGGTTCAGCGCCAGCAGGCCGATGGCGTCCTGCGCGACTTCGGCCAGACACACCGGTTCGTCGTTGTGCTGATGACTGCCGGCATGGGCGAAGCTCATCAGCGACTGGACGATGCGCGAGACGCGTTTGGTCTGCTCGAGAATCTGCCCGCTGATTTCCGTCAGCTCGCCGTCGTCTTCGCGCTCTTCGCGCAGGTTCTGCGCCAGGCAGGCGATGCCGGTGATCGGGTTGCCGATTTCGTGGGCCACACCCGCTGCGAGTCTGCCGATGCTGGCCAGCCGTTCGGAATGCACCAGTTTGTCTTCGAGCATCTGCGTTTCGGTCAGATCCTCGACCAGTAACACCAGGCCACTGTTACCCGGGGCCAACGGCTCGTCGATTGCCGCTTTGTGCAGATTCAGCCAGCGGGTCTGACCATCGAGGGCTAGATGCTGTTTGTGCAAATGCTCGTCGGGCAGGTTGATAAAGCCTTGCAGCAGTTCTTTCCACGGGTTGGCGATGGTGCTCAAGCGAGAACCGACCACTCGCTGTGCGGCGATGCCGGTCAGCTCTTCCATCGCCTTGTTCCACATCAGGATCTCCTGATCCTTGGCCAGCGAGCAGACGCCCATCGGCAGTTCCTGCAAGGTCTGGCGGTGGTAGCGGCGCAGGGCATCGAGCTCGGCGGCCAGGCCGGTGAGGCGCGAGTGGTAATCCTCGAGACGGCTTTCAATGAAGTGAATGTCTTCGGTGACGTAGTTTTCGCCGCCAGCCTTATAGGGCAGGAAGGTTTCCACCATATCCTGCGCAACGCTCGGGCCCATCAGGCCGGACAGGTTGGCCTCAATGCGGTCGCGCAACCGGCGCAAGGCATACGGCCGGCGTTCATCGAAGGGCAGATACAAGTCGCGCAGCGCTTGCTCGACTTCTTTCTGCGCAGCCTTGGCGCCGAGCGGTTTGGCCAGTTGCGTGGCGAATTCCTGCGGCGAGGCGGCGTGCAGTTCGCGGCGTTGCGGGCGCCGCACGTTATCCACCGCACAGGCTTCGGCGGCGCTGGCTTCTTCCGGGCTGGCGTTGGTGAACAGTGAGATCAGGGTGAACATCAGCACGTTGGCCGCCAGCGAGGCGATGGCCGCCATGTGCCAACTGGTGTCGTCGAGCACGTAGATCATGTTCAGCAGCGGGATATAGAAGCCCTGCAGATTGCCGACCAGCGGCAGCAGCATGGTCACCACCCAGACCGTGATCCCCGCCAGCAGACCGGCAATGAAGCCGCGGCGGTTGGCGGTGGGCCAGTACAACACCGACAACACCCCGGGCAGAAATTGCAGGGTCGCCACGAACGCGACGATGCCGAGGTTGGCCAGATCCTGCTCGACGCCGAGCATCAGGTAGAAGCCGAAGCCGGCCATGATGATCGCCACGATCAGCGCCCGACGGGTCCATTTCAGCCAGCGGTAGATATTGCCTTCGGCCGGCGGTTGATAAAGCGGCAGCACCAGATGGTTCAGCGCCATGCCCGACAAGGCCAGGGTGGTGACGATGATCAGGCCACTGGCGGCGGACAGGCCACCGACGTAGGCGAGCAAGGCCAGCGGTTTGCTGTTGGCGGCAATGCCGATACCAAGGGTGAAATATTCCGGATCGGTGGTGGCGCCGAGTTTCAGCCCGGCCCAGAGGATCAGCGGTACGGCAAGACTCATCAACAGCAGAAACAACGGCAGGCCCCAACTGGCGCTGACCAGCGAGCGCGGGTTGAGGTTTTCCGTAAAGGTCATGTGATACATGTGCGGCATCACGATCGCCGAGGCAAAGAACACCAGCAGCAGCGTGCGCCACGGACCTTCCTGCAACGGCGTGTGCAGGGCGGCGAGGGCGGTCTGGTTTTGCAGCAGCCACAGTTCGAGCTGTTGCGGGCCGTCGAACACACCATACAGCGCGTACAGGCCAACGCCGCCCAGAGCGATCAGTTTGATGATCGATTCGAAGGCAATCGCGAACACCAGCCCTTCATGTTTCTCGCGCGTGGCGATGTGCCGGGAACCGAAGAAAATCGTGAACAGAATGATCAGCGCACAGAACGCCAGCGCCACGCGGCTTTGCACGCGTTCGCCGGTGAGAATGCCGATCGAGTCGGCCACGGCCTGAATCTGCAGGGCCAGCAACGGCAGCACGCCAATCAGCATGAAAATCGTGGTCAGCGCACCGGCCCAAGTGCTGCGAAAGCGGAAGGCAAACAGATCGGCCAGCGACGACAGTTGATACGTGCGGGTGATCTTCAGGATCGGATAAAGCAGCACCGGCGCCAGCAGGAATGCACCGGACACGCCGAGATAACTGGACAGAAAGCCGTAACCGTACTGATAGGCCAGGCCCACCGTGCCGTAGAACGCCCAGGCACTGGCGTAAACCCCCAGCGACAGGGTGTAGGTCAACGGGTGGCGAATGATCGCGCGCGGGATCATGCCCCGTTCGCTGACCCAGGCAACGCCGAACAGCGCCGCCAGGTACGCGGCGCTGATCAGGATCATCTGGGTCAGGCTAAAGCTCATCGGCATCTTTCTGGCTCTGCAGGATGAAGGTCACGACAATCAGGATCAGCCAGAGCAGATAAGGGCGATACCAGGCGCCCGTCGCGTCGATCCACCAATCCATGATGGCGGGGGAGAACAGGTAGATCCCGACGACCAGAAGCAGGACCAAGCGATAGATGTACATCCCGGCCTCTCTTTTTTATGCGCGTGCCCGAAAACGTGCGGCGATGGTAACGGATGGGCGCGCGACTGCAAGTGTCGTCATTGCAGTTGCGCTTCGGGCAGGGTCAGTGTGCGCGGGATCCCGTCGGCATCCCAATGCGCGCTGCCCCAGGCCAGCAGTTCGCCCGGCGAAGCGTGAGCCAGTTCGGTACCGGGATTCTGCCCCAGTGCGCGCAAGGCCCGCAGCAGCAACGGCGTGGCCTGATCGGCTTCGAGCGGCGGCGAACGGTAGGACTTGCCGAGTTTGTTGCCGTCCGGCTGGGTGATCAGCGGCAGGTGCAGATAGCGCGGCTGTTTCAGGCCGAGCAGTTCTTGCAGGTACAGCTGACGCGGCGTCGAATCGAGCAGATCGGCGCCACGCACGATGTCGGTAATGCCTTGCCAGGCGTCATCGAGTACCACCGCGAGTTGATAGGCGTAGAGACCATCGCGCCGACGGATGACGAAGTCGCCTACGTCGCGGCCCAGGTGCTGGCGGTATTCGCCCTGCACGCGATCAATGAAGTGGTATTCCAGCTCCGGCACGCGCAGGCGGATCGCGGCGTCGTGCTGTTCATGCCCGGCATTGCGGCAAAACCCCGGATAAATCCCGTGATAGGGCTCCAGTTGTTTGCGCGAGCAGGTGCAGGCGTAGGCCAGGCCATGATTGAACAGGCTGTCGAGCACTTCGGCATAAGCCGCGTGTCGATCGCTCTGGCGGACCATTTCGCCGTCCCATTCGAAGCCGTAACTTTCCAGCGCCTTGAGAATCGCCGCTTGCGCACCGGGCTCTTCGCGCGGCGGATCGAGATCTTCCATGCGCACCAGCCAGCGCCCACCGACGGAGCGGGCGTCGAGGTAGGACGCCAACGCAGCGACCAGCGAACCGAAGTGCAGGTGGCCACTGGGGGTGGGGGCGAAGCGGCCGATGTAGGCGGGGGATTTGGCAGTCATGGAGGCGATAAAGGCTATTCAGAATTTAAGCAGGTTACCCCTGTGGGAGCGAGCCTGCTCGCGAAAGCGCTGTGTCAGGCAATAATGAGCTGTCTGAAGGGACGCTTTCGCGAGCAGGCTCGCTCTCACAGGTTCCGTGGGCAAAACACAGAAACAAAAACGGAGCGTTCGCACGCTCCGTTTTTCGTTCAGGTCGAGATTACTTGCCGACCTGCTTTTCCTTGATTTCCGCCAGGGTCTTGCAGTCGATGCACAGATCCGCTGTCGGGCGGGCTTCGAGGCGCTTGACGCCGATCTCGATGCCGCAGGACTCGCACCAGCCGTACTCTTCGTCTTCGATCAGTTGCAGCGTCTTGTCGATTTTCTTGATCAGCTTGCGCTCGCGGTCGCGGGCGCGCAGTTCGAGGGCGAACTCTTCTTCCTGGCTGGCACGGTCGGCCGGGTCAGGGAAATTGGCCGCTTCGTCTTTCATGTGATCAACCGTGCGGTCGACTTCCTGCATCAAGTCCAGTTTCCACTTGTTCAGGATCTTGGTGAAGTGCGCGCGCATTGGAGCGCCCATGTACTCTTCACCCGCCTTCGAAACGTAAGGTTCGAAGCCGCTGATCGTGTCTTTCTGCTGTTGCTTTGCTTGGGTGGACATGAAATAGACCGCCTCTACTCTTGTAATCCATTGCGCAGGATTGCTCCATCACCGACACCTGCCGGCCCTGCGGCTGCAAGCGGGCGAACTTACCAGATCAAATCAGCCTGCGCTACTCCCGGATGTCGAGCCCCCGGCGGGTGGCGCTTGCAGATGTCTGACAAGCCGTGTCTGTGGGAAGGGAGACCTGTTCAATCACTGATTTTAGTCAATCCTGGAGCGTACGTTCAGATCGTTACAGTCCAGCGTTCTTGAGGCTGTGACCTCCACGGGTTCTCGCTCGTTCCGGCAGACAGGTAGAATCGTCTCTTTTTTCCGTCGAAGGCATTCCAATGGGCCCCTACAGTGCGCGCAGTCGTGCGATCGAACCGTTCCATGTGATGGCGCTGCTGGCGCGGGCCAATGAATTGCAGGCCGAAGGCCACGACGTGATCCATCTGGAAATCGGCGAGCCGGACTTCACCACCGCCGAGCCGATCATCCGCGCCGGGCAAGCTGCGTTGAGCGCCGGCAAGACCCGTTACACCGCCGCCCGTGGCATTCCCGAACTGCGCGAGGCGATCGCCGGTTTCTACCAATCGCGGTACGGCCTGAATATCGACCCACGGCGGATTCTGATCACGCCGGGCGGCTCCGGCGCGCTGTTGCTGGCCAGTGCCCTGTTGGTCGATCCGGGTAAACACTGGCTGTTGGCAGACCCCGGCTACCCGTGCAATCGGCATTTCTTGCGGCTGGTCGAAGGCGCGGCGCAACTGGTGCCGGTCGGGCCGGAGGTGCGTTATCAACTGACCCCGGATCTGGTCGAGCGGCATTGGGATCACGACAGTGTCGGCGCCCTTGTCGCTTCGCCGGCCAACCCGACGGGCACTTTGCTGACCCGCGATGAACTGGGCGGATTATCCACAGCGATCAAGGCCAGGCACGGGCACTTGGTGGTGGATGAGATCTACCACGGCCTGACTTACGGCACCGATGCCGCCAGTGTGCTGGAAGTTGATGACAGCGCTTTTGTCCTCAACAGTTTCTCCAAGTATTTCGGCATGACCGGTTGGCGCCTGGGCTGGTTGGTGGCGCCAGAAGCGGCAGTCAGCGAACTGGAAAAACTCGCGCAGAACCTCTACATCAGCGCGCCAAGCATGGCGCAATACGCGGCACTGGCCTGTTTCGAGCCGGCCACCATTGCGATTCTCGAAGAACGCCGCGCCGAGTTTGCGCGCCGTCGCGACTTCCTCCTGCCGGCGCTGCGTGAACTCGGTTTCAACATCGCCGTTGAGCCGGAAGGCGCGTTTTATCTGTACGCCGATATCAGCCGTTTCGGCGGTGATGCCTTCGCGTTCTGCCGGCATTTCCTCGAAACCGAGCACGTTGCCTTTACGCCGGGACTGGATTTCGGTCGTTATCAGGCCAGCCATCACGTGCGCTTCGCTTACACACAAAACCTCGCACGTTTACAGGAAGCGGTTGAGCGCATTGCGCGCGGCTTGAAGAGCTGGCAAGGCTGATGCGCTTTTATCCTGCTCTGGAAGAAGCGCGACTGATTCGCCGATACAAGCGGTTTCTCGCCGATATCGAGACCGTTAGCGGGGAGTTGCTGACCATTCACTGCCCTAACACCGGTTCGATGCTCAATTGCCAAGTCGAGGGCGGGCAGGTCTGGTTCAGTCGCTCCAATGACCCGAAACGCAAATTGCCCGGCACTTGGGAAATTGGCGAAACCCCGCAGGGCCGGCTGTTTTGCGTCAACACCGGGCGCGCCAACGGCTTGGTTGAGGAAGCCTTGCAGGCGGGCGTGATCACCGAGTTGAACGGTTTTACCGCATTGAAGCGTGAGGTTGCCTACGGACAGGAAAAAAGCCGCATCGACTTCCGCCTCGAATACCCCAGCGGCCCGGCGTATGTCGAAGTCAAAAGCGTCACCCTCGGCTTCGACGGCACGGCGGTGGCGGCGTTTCCCGATGCGGTGACCCAGCGCGGCGCCAAACATCTGCGCGAGCTGGCGCATCTGGCGCGCGACGGCATTCGGGCGGTGCAGTTGTACTGCGTGAACCTCACCGGCATCGATGCCGTGCGCCCGGCCGAGGAAATCGATTGGGCTTACGCCGAGGCGCTGCGTGAAGCGGTCGCCTGCGGTGTTGAGGTGTTGGCCTACGGTGTGCGCCTTGACCACGAAGAAATGGTCATCGACCGCCGACTCGACGTGCGGCTAAACGGTTAAACGTCGACCCACACGCCTTGTGTATCTTCCCGGCATTCAATTGCCGTGAGCGACTGCCCGGCGCAGGGGCCGGCGACGCATTCGCCGTCCTCGATCAGAAACAGTGCGCCATGGGTAGCGCACTGGATCAGGCTATTGCTCGGATCGAGAAACTGGTCGGGCTGCCATTCCAGCCCGACGCCCCGGTGCGGGCAGCGATTGAAATAGACAAACACCTTGCCGCCACGACGCACGGCAAACAGCTTTTTGCCTTCGATTTCGAAACCGCGACTGCCACCTTCGGCCAGCTCACTGTCGGCGCAGAGAAACTTCATGGCTATCCTCAAATGTCCGCTCGTGTCTGGATATGTCCGAGCTTGACGTTCAAATGCAAACAATTATCAAATGGCGACCTTCTCCCACAGGGAGTCTGGCCGTTGCCGAGGATACTTGGCTCGCTGCGCCGATGCCCGGGAAACCTTGTTCAAGGAAGCTGCGTATGCGCCTGAAAACCCGCGTTGCCGTACTGTGCGTCGGCCTTTTTCTCAGCCATCAGGCGATCGCAGCGGATTTACCGCAACGCTGGGTCAGCGCCGGCGGTGCGCTGTCGGAATGGGTCAGCGCACTGGGCGGCGAATCGAAGCTGGTAGGGGTCGACACCACCAGTCAGCATCCCCAATCGTTGCAGGCGCTGCCGAGTATTGGTTATCAGCGCAGCCTGTCGGCCGAAGGCATCTTGAGCCTGCGCCCGGACATTCTTGTCGGTACCGAAGAAATGGGGCCGCCGCCGGTTCTGGCGCAAGTCAAAGCCGCCAAAGTGAACGTCGAGCTGTTCTCGGCACAGGCTGATCTGCCGACGCTGGAAAAGAATGTCACTCGTTTGGGCCAGTTGCTCGGCGCACAAAGCCAGGCAGCGCAGCTGCTGCAGAGTTATCAACAGCAGCTCCAGGCGCAGACAGTGCGAGTTACCCAAGTGCAAACCACACAGAAAGCCCCCGGTGTGTTGCTGCTGCTCGGGCACGCCGGCGGCAAGCCGTTGATCGCCGGCAAGGACACTGCCGCCGATTGGCTGCTGCAACAGGCCGGCGGGCACAACCTTGCTACTCATACCGGCTACAAACCGTTTTCTGTCGAATCCCTCGCCAGCCTCGATCCCGAAGTGCTGGTGTTCGCTGACCGAGCGTTGACCGGTGAGGCGGCAAAAGCCGCGTTGTTCAAGGAAAACCCCATCCTCAATTCCAGCCGCGCGGCCAAGAGCGGGCGGGTGATGGAGCTGGACCCGACGCTGCTGGTTGGCGGTCTCGGGCCACGGTTGCCGGCTGCTTTGCAAACCCTGACTGACGGCTTCTACCCGGCCAAGGGCGGCCAATGACCACACTGGTCAAACCCCGTGGCTTGTTTATCGGCCTGACATTGCTGTGTCTGCTCGCGATCTGGCTGTCGCTGGCGCTGGGGCCGGTGAGCCTGCCGCTGTTCGATACCTTGCGCGCGGCGCTGCGTCTGATCGGCGTGCCGTTGGCGCCGCAAGGGTTGGAGCAGGCTGAGCTGATTCTCGGCCAGATCCGCCTGCCGCGAACCTTGCTCGGCTTGGCGGTCGGCGGAGTGCTGGCGCTATCCGGGGTAGCGATGCAGGGCTTGTTTCGTAATCCGCTGGCCGATCCGGGGCTGGTCGGGGTGTCCAGTGGCGCGGCGCTTGGCGCGGCGATTGCGATTGTCGGCGGTTCGTTATTCGGCGGCCTGCCGGAGTGGTTCGGGCCGTATCTGTTGTCGGTGTGTGCGTTTCTTGGCGGGCTCGGGGTGACGGCGCTGGTCTACCGGCTGGGCCGGCGCAACGGTCAGACGCATGTGGCGACCATGTTGCTGGCCGGTATCGCTTTGACGGCGCTGGCCAGTTCGGCGGTCGGTCTGTTCACCTATCTGGCCGATGACGCCACGCTGCGCACCCTGACCTTCTGGAATCTGGGCAGCCTCAACGGCGCCAGTTACGCGCGGCTGTGGCCACTGCTGATCATCACCATCGGCGTGGCGCTGTGGCTGCCGCGTCGGGCCAAGGCATTGAATGCCTTGTTGCTCGGTGAATCCGAGGCCGGTCATCTGGGCATCGATGTCGAACGGCTCAAGCGCGAACTGGTGTTCTGCACCGCGCTGGGTGTCGGCGCGGCGGTGGCGGCGGCGGGCATGATCGGTTTTGTCGGGCTGGTGGTGCCGCATCTGGTGCGCCTGCTGGCCGGCCCCGATCACAAAGTTCTGTTGCCAGCCTCGGTTTTGGCGGGTGCGAGCCTGTTATTGCTCGCCGATCTGGTGGCGCGCCTGGCGCTGGCGCCGGCGGAGTTGCCGATCGGCATTGTCACGGCGTTTATCGGCGCGCCGTTCTTCCTTTATCTGCTGCTGCGAGGGCGTGCCTGATGTTGTCTGCGCACAATCTGCATGTCCGCCGTGGCCGCAAAGCAGTGCTCAGTGGGGTTACGCTCGGGCTCGAACCCGGCGAGGTGCTTGGCGTGCTGGGGCCGAACGGCGCCGGGAAAAGTACGTTGCTTGGCGCATTGTGTGGTGAGTTGCCCGCCAGCGACGGCAATGTCTCGCTCGATGGTCAGACGTTGAGCCACTGGAGCGGAACGCAGCGGGCACAACGACTGGCGGTGTTGCCGCAGGTGTCGACGCTGGATTTTGCCTTCGCCGTGGAAGAGGTCGTCGGCATGGGCCGCTTGCCGTACCAGACCGGGCGCGTACGTGATGACGAAATCGTCGCGGCAGCGCTGGCCGCCGCCGATGCCGGGCACCTGAGTGGGCGCAGTTATCTGGCGTTGTCCGGTGGCGAGCGTCAGCGCGTGCATCTGGCGCGGGTGCTGGCGCAACTCTGGCCGGGTCAGGCCGGGCAAACCCTGTTGCTCGACGAACCGACGTCGATGCTCGATCCGCTGCATCAGCACACCACCTTGCAGGCGGTGCGCGAGTTCGCCGATCGCGGTGCGGCGGTGCTGGTGATCCTGCATGATCTGAATCTGGCGGCACGCTATTGTGATCGTGTGCTGTTGCTGGAGGAGGGGCGCCCGGTTGCGCTGGATACTCCGCAGCAGGTGCTGCGTCCGGATACGCTTAAAGCAGTGTTCGGCCTGGAGGTTTTGGTGCAACCGCACCCGGAGCGTGGGCATCCGCTGATCATCGCCCGCTGAATCATCATCGAGGTGTCGCATGCGTGGATTGTGGTTGTTGGCGCTGGTGTTGCTCGCGGGCTGTCAGCACGTGGCGGCTCCGCCGGTGGGCGCTGATATCCGCGATCTGCGCAGCGGCGAGGTACTTACGGCGCAGCAATTGCTGACGCGTCTGGCTGAGCCTGAGCGTTTGATCATCGGTGAGCAGCACGACAACGCCGATCACCATGCCGCACAGTTGTGGCTGTTGCAGTCGCTCGGCGAGCAGCGAGCGCAAGGCAGTCTGCTGCTGGAAATGCTCTCGCCGGTTCAACAAGCGAAAGTCGATGCGGCGCGCCAGCCGAAATCCGTTCCGGCAGATCTGCCCGCGGCATTGGCCTGGCAAGAGGGCTGGGACTGGAACCTTTACGGGCCGATCGTGCGCTTTGCCCTGTCGCAGCCGTATCCGCTGCTGGCGGCCAATCTCGATGACAGCGAAATCCGCGCGTTCTACCGCAATCCACCTGCTCTGAACGGTCCGCGCAGCAATTCGCTGTCGGTTAAAAAAACTTTGCTTGGGCAAATCAGTGAATCCCACTGCGGCTTGCTGCCCGAATCACAGATGCCAGCAATGCTGGCGATTCAGCAACAGCGTGATCGACGCATGGCCGAACGCATGCTGGCGGCGCCGATGCCTTCGATTCTGCTGGCCGGTGCCTGGCATGCGCGCAAGGATGTCGGCGTGCCGCTGCATCTGTCGGATCTCGGCGCTGGCAAGGCGCCGATCGTATTGATGCTGGCCGAGCAGGGCGCTGCGGTATCGGCGGCGATGGCCGATTACGTCTGGTATACGCCTGCTACGCCGAAGCCGGATTACTGCGAGCAGATGCGCCAGCAATTCGCTAAATGACTTTTCCACAGGCAAAAAAAGACCCGGTAAAAAACCGGGTCAAATAACCGTGATTAGCCTGATGAGGAGATAATCTGAGAGTCCGAACCAAGGGCTTTTCAGAATATCGACTGATCTCGCGACCAGTTGTGATAATCATAGCGATTCTCATTACCGCGTCAACCGCTGATTTTGCAAATCTGTAATTTTGTTTTGCGAGCGGTGGTGAGGCCCTGTGAATAAAGGGCTTTGCGCTAGATGCGCTGCGTCGTCAACTGCGTGATCCTGCGATTCAACTGGCCGATGCGTCGAGCCATGCCCTCAATCAGGCTATGGGCGATCTTCGGATTGCTGCGGGTCATGCTCAAAAATTGATCACCGGGAATCAACATCAACGTGCTCGGCTCGGACGTCACCACCGAAGCGTTGCGCGGCTCGCCGGTAAACAACGCCATGGCGCCGAAAATCTCGTCCTTGGCCACGTCACCGACCTTGTACCCGTCCACAAATGCCTCGGCGTGCCCGTCGATGATCACGAAGACATGATCCGCTGCATCGCCCTGTTGAATCAGCACGGCGCCCGCCTCAACGCGTTTGAAGCCGTTGGTGCTGCGGAACTCTCGGGGTTTCAGCTCGGCCACGGCATGGGCGAGCAGCGCCATTTGCCCGAGCAGATAGCTCAGCAACTGCTCCGATCGATCAGGATCGGCATACAGATGCTGCAAAACCTCAGCGCGCCCATAGGGCACCAGGCGCACAGCGCTGTCGCTGCAAATGCGGCAATCGCTCCATTGCTCGCCACGTTGCAGGCCGAGCAGATCACCTTCCTGCCAGTAGAACAGCGCACGGCCCGCGATGCAGCCATGTACCACGCCCTCGCTCAGCAGAAACAACTGATCGCTCGGCACCTGTGCAAACAGATCGTCCGTTGCCTCCAGCTCGATGACCGGCGCGCACGGCGACAAATCCTGCAACCACTGCCCGGGAAGACTCTGCAAGCGATTGATCAATGCGTCGGCGTGGGCCGATTGTTCCCCCAGTAAATACATGGCGTCAGCGCCTGTTCAGTTCTTGTGGCGCGCGGAAATGGCTTCGAGCTGTTTGTTCAAGGCGTCCTTGCGCTCGGCGGGGATATCGTTCCAGTGCACGTCCATCAACGCGCCCTCGATCGCATACAACAACACCTTCGATGCGCGAAACCCCCGAGTACGCACAGCCCGGTAGGCATCCACTGCACCGAGGCGACGCAAGTCCGAGGCGCTGTGGATGCCCACGGCATGCAGCCATTGCGCCGATGTCTTGCCAAGATTTTTCAGGTGTTGCAGTTCATCATTCATCAAGCCTCCTTGCGACGGCCGAATGGTGCGTGGGCGAGCTTCTCAGCAGTGTAGCCATCAGTAGGAAAAGCGTGGTTGTTTGGTCGGATTCGACGCAAACGCTTCTAAGAAAGGGGGTAAAGGACCTGCGAACGCAGAGGGAAGCGAGTTAGGCGGTTAACAATGTGAGAGCGAGCCTGCTCGCGAAGAGGGCGTATCAGACACAATCGATATCAGCTGACACTACGCCTTCGCGAGCAGGCTCGCTCCGACAGGGGAAAGGCGTGGCGTCAGGAAGATTTCCAGATTTCAGCGGGTGCGATAGCGCAACCGCGTGCCGAAATTCATCGACATCAGAATCTCGTCAGCACTCAGCTCCGGCGGAAAGTACGCCCCGGAAATCTGCGCATGGGCCAGGCTGGCGCCTTCGAGCGAAGCCTTGCGGAAGTCGATGCCGCGCAGGTCGGCGGAGCGGAAGTACGCATCGCGGAAATCCACGCCGTCGGCGTTCAGCTCGCGCAGGTCGAGACCACGGAAATCGCCGCCGACCATGTCGATCGGGCCATCCTGTGGACGTTCTTTGTTGAAGCCTGCAACGTCATCTTTGTGCAGCAGGGCGTAAAGCGGAGTGTCGAGCAGTTTAGGCTGGCTCATGTCAGATCACCTGTTGGTTTTATGACGCCAGTATAGTGCCACTATTTGCCGGCCGTGAAGCGAGCGAGGGCTTCACGGCCGAAATAGTTTTTTACAGACCCGGCAGGCGCTGACGGATCTGCGCGACCACGGTGTCCAGCGTGCCGGATTCATTGGTCTGCACGCGTTTGCTGCGCAGAATCTCCTCCGGGGTCAGCGCTTCGCGATTGGCCTGCTGCGCTTCGATCACTGCCAGGGTGGCGTCGGACGGATCCTTCTGGTCGGCCTGACGCATCGCCAGCCAGCTCTCGATTACCGCTTGCGGGGCGTTGCAGTCGAGGATCAGGAACGGCGTGCCGGTGGCTTCGGCAATCTTCGCCGCGTTGTCGCGCTGTTCACGCTTGAGGTAAGTCGCGTCGATGACCACCGGGAACCCGGCGTGCAGGATCACCTCGGCGATTTCATGCAGGCGCGCGTAGGTCGCGGTGCTGGCATCGGCGCTGTAAATGCCGGCCTGCACATCGTTGGCAACGGTCTGCTCACCAAACAGGCGCTTGCGCTCGACATCGGAACGCAGGCGAATCGCGCCCAGCGCTTCGACCAGGCGCATGGCCACATGGCTCTTGCCGACTGCGGAAACACCGTGGGTAATGGCCATGAAGCGCGAAGGAATGGTGCTGTAGCTTTCCGCCAGGTTGGCGTAGTTGCGGTACTGGCGCAGGGTGGTGGCGCGCTGCACCGCAGTCGCGTCGGCCGGCATGCTGAACAATGCCACCTTGGCCCGCACCAGCGCGCGGTAGGCTTTATAGAAGTTCAGCACTTCCAGGCCCTCATAGTCGCCGGTCAGTTCCAAGTACTGGCTGATGAGGCGACGCGCCAACGATTTCAGGCCACGGTCTTCCAGGTCCATGGCGAGGAAGCCGGTGTCGGCCCAGACGTCAGTGAAACGGAATGGCTCGTTGAACTCGATGCAGTCGAAGATCACCACATTGCCGTCGATGACCGTGGCGTTGCCCAAATGGATGTCGCCGTGGCATTCACGGGTGAAACCTTGCGCCTTGCGCTGGGCGAACAGGGGCTTGAGGCGCTCGAAGCTGCTTTCGGCCCAGGCTTTCAGGGCATCGAGTTGCAGCAAATCGTTTTTGTCGCTGAGGAACGGCAGGATCTGCTCGAAGTTTTGCGCGACCGGCGCCATCACGCTGTCCGGCGTGCCGGCGTCGTGTTCGGCCGGGACTTTCGGGGCGTTGAGATGGAAATGGGCGATCTGTTCGGCCAACGCATCGATGTGCTGAGTGGTCAGTTCGCCATTGGCTTGCAGGGTGCTGAGCAAGCCGCTCTGGGGGAACTGGCGCATTTTCAGCACGTATTCGATAGCCGGGCCGTCGCCGCCCAATTGCGGTGCCTCGACGCTGCCGGTGATTGGCAACACGTCCAGATACAAATCAGCGGTCAGACGCTGGTTCAGACGCAGCTCTTCAGCGCAGAAATGCGCACGGGCGTCGAGGCTGGTGAAGTCGAGGAAGCCGAAATTCACCGGCTTCTTCACTTTATAGGCAAAGGGGCCGGTGAGAATCACCCACGAAATGTGGGTTTCGATGACCTGAAACCCTTCGACGGGATGCGGGTAGAGGGCCGGGTTTTGCAGGGCAGCGATCAGGGACTGGCTCACGGGCGATCCTTCAGAGGCGGGGGAATTCGAGGCGGCCATTATGGCTGCTTGCCCGCCTGACGCAAACCTCCGCGCGTGCCTGTTGAGGATCGATAAAGTGCGTATAATCCGCCGCCATGACTCGATCCCGATCCCCCCGTACCAAGAAAAAACCACCAGCCAAGGGCCTCAGCCCATGGTTGAGCTGGGCCATTAAACTCAGCCTGGTCGGCCTTGTAGTGCTGGCCGGCTTCGCCGTTTACCTCGATGCCGTGGTGCAGGAGAAGTTCTCCGGCAAGCGCTGGACCATCCCGGCCAAGGTATACGCGCGCCCGCTCGAGCTGTTCGTCGGACAGAAGCTCAGCAAGGACGATTTCCTCACCGAACTCGATGCCCTCGGCTATCGCCGCGAAGCCGTGAGCAATGGCCCCGGCGCCGCCGCCGTCAGCGGCAATACGGTTGACCTGAACACCCGTGGCTTCCAGTTCTATGAAGGCCTGGAAAAGCCGCAGCCGGTGCGCGTGCGCTTCTCCGGCGATTACGTTGCCGAGCTGTCCGCGACCAACGGTTCGAAACTGTCGGTGGTGCGCCTCGAGCCGCTGATGATCGGCGGCATTTACCCGAAAAATCTTGAAGACCGCATCCTGATCAAACTCGATCAGGTGCCGCCGTACCTGCTCGAAACCTTGATCGCTGTGGAAGACCGCGACTTCTACAGTCACTGGGGTGTGTCGCCGAAATCGATCGCCCGCGCCGTGTGGATCAACACCTCCGGCGGCAAGATGACCCAGGGCGGCAGTACGCTGACCCAGCAGTTGGTGAAGAACTTCTACCTGACCAGCGAACGCAGCCTGACCCGCAAGCTCACCGAAGCGATGATGGCGTTGCTGCTCGAACTGCATTACGACAAGAAGGAAATCCTTGAGGCCTACCTCAACGAAGTCTTTGTCGGCCAGGACGGTCAGCGTGCGGTGCACGGTTTCGGTCTGGCCAGCCAGTTCTTCTTCGGCCAGCCATTGTCCGAGCTGAAACTGCATCAAGTGGCGTTGCTGGTCGGCATGGTCAAGGGGCCGTCCTACTACAACCCGCGTCGTAACCCGGAGCGCGCGCTGGAGCGGCGTAATCTGGTCCTCGACGTGCTGGCGCAGCAAGGCGTGGCAACCGCCGAGCAGGTCGAAGCGGCGAAGAAAATGCCGCTCGGCGTGACGACTCGCGGCAAGCTCGCCGACAGCTCGTTCCCGGGCTTTATCGATCTGGTCAAACGTCAGTTGCGCGAAGACTACCGCGACGAAGACTTGACCGAAGAAGGCCTGCGCATCTTCACCAGTTTCGACCCGATTCTGCAGATGAAAGCCGAAGCCTCGGTCAACGACACGTTCAAGCGTCTGGCTGGGCGCAAGGGCTCGGATGACGTCGAAGCGGCGATGGTCGTGACCAACCCGGAAACCGGTGAAGTCCAGGCGATGATCGGCAGCCGTCAGGCCAGCTATGCCGGCTTCAACCGCGCGCTGGATGCGGTGCGCCCGATCGGCTCGCTGATCAAACCGGCGGTGTATCTGACCGCGCTCGAGAAGCCGAGCCAGTACACGCTGACCAGTTGGCTGTCGGACGATCCGCTGTCGGTCAAGGGCGCCAACGGTCAGGTGTGGAAGCCGCAGAACTACGATCGCCGCTCCCACGGTACGGTGTTCCTCTATCAGGGCCTGGCGCATTCCTACAACCTGTCGACCTCGCGTCTGGGCCTGGAAGTCGGTGTGCCTAACGTGCTCAAGACCGTGGGTCGCCTGGGCGTCACTCGTGAGTTCCCGGCGTTCCCGTCGATGCTGCTCGGTGCCGGCGGCATGACGCCGATCGAAGTGGCGACCATGTATCAGACGCTGGCCAACGGTGGTTTCAATACGCCGATGCGCGGCATCCGCAGCGTGTTGACCGCCGAGGGCGAGCCGCTCAAGCGCTATCCGTTCCAGATCGAACAGCGCTTCGACCCTGCCTCGATTTACCTGATCCAGAACGCGATGCAGCGGGTGATGCGTGAAGGTACCGGCAGTTCGGTTTATAACGTGCTGCCCAAGACCCTGACACTGGCGGGCAAGACCGGTACCAGTAACGATTCGCGCGACAGCTGGTTCGCCGGTTTCAGTCAGGATCTGCTGGCAGTGGTCTGGCTCGGCCGCGATGACAACGGCAAGACGCCGTTCACCGGGGCCACCGGTGCGCTGCAGGTCTGGACCAGTTTCATGCGCAAGGCCGATCCGCTGCCGCTGGACATGCCGCAGCCGGACAACGTCGTGCAGGCCTGGGTCGATTCGCGCACCGGCCAGGGTTCGGATGCCAACTGCCCCGGCGCGGTACAGATGCCGTATATTCGCGGCAGCGAACCGCCACCCGGCGCCGCGTGTGCAAGCGAAACACCTGCCTCGCCGGAGTCGGTGATGGACTGGGTCAAGGGCTGGATGAATTAAGCAAAGAGGGTTTCAAGTGAACAAGTGGTTGATTCCAGCGGTGACCGCCGTGGCTTTGCTCAGCGGCTGCTCCACCGTACAGCGTGGTTCGATTCCTGTGGTGGATTCGGGCACCGCCGTGTCCAACAGCGAGCGCATCGGCGCCAATGGCGGTTTCCGCCAGACCACGGTCAAGCGCCCGGTGCAGGGCCAGACTCAGGCGATTCCGCAAGGCGATACCGGCGTAGTGGTGATGGTGCCGGGTGGTGGTGCGGCGGTGTCGACACCGATCAGCTCTTCGCCGATCGTCCCGGGGCCGGCATCCGGAGGCATCACGTCGGGGCCTTACAACCCGTCGGCGGTTGAGTCGGCGCCGATCAACTCCGGCAGCTACAGCATGCCGTCGACGCCAAGTGGCATTCCTTCGGCCAGCAGTGGCGGTGGCCTGTCGGCGGATGAGCAACTGGACGGCCCGGTACTCGCCTTGCTGACCACCGCGCAACAGCAACAGGCCGGTGGCGACCTCAATGGTGCTTCTTCCAGCCTGGAGCGGGCGCAACGTGTCGCCCCCCGTGAGCCACAAGTGCTGTACCGTTTGGCGCAAGTACGTATGGCCCAGGGCGATGCGCCGCAAGCCGAGCAATTTGCCCGTCGTGCGCTGACCATGGCCAACGGTCGTCCGGATCTGCAAGCCAGCCTGTGGGAAATCATCGCTCAGTCTCGTGAGAAACAAGGCGATTCCGCCGGCGCCGCACTGGCCCGTCAGAAGGCCAAGGTTTCCCTGTGATGGATGTGCGCTTCCCGAAAATCGCCGATCAGCTGTTGCTGATCGAACGAGAGCTGCGCACCCAGGGCTGGTGGGATGAGGTTGAGCCGTCCGCCGAAGCGCTGAGCAGTGTCGAGCCGTTTTCCGTCGACACGCTGGACTTCGAGCAATGGCTGCAATGGATCTTCCTGCCGCGCATGAAGATGATCCTCGAACAGGATCTGCCGCTGCCGAACGCCTCGGGCATTCAGGAAATGGCGGAAATGGTCTTTGCCCAGCGCAACCTTGGCGGAAAGGATCGGCAGTTGCAGGTGCTGCTCAAAGAGTTTGACCTGCTGATCACTGCGTCCCGCTGAACTAAACTGGGAACTGCCAGGCCTACTGGCAGTTCTCGGCAATCTGCTTCTTCGCTTCGACGATGCGTTCCTGACGCTGTGTATCGTCGAGCCTGCGCACATCCCCCTCGACCTCCTCACGCAAACGCGGATTGTTCTGCAGTTGCGCCAGGTTCGTGCGTGCCTGTTCGCAAAATGCCTTGAGCTGCGCCTGATGCTCGGCGACCTGTTTCTTCACCTTGGCATCAATGGCTTTCTGATCGCCAAGTACGCCGCCGCCCGGCATCGGCGCAGCTTTCGGTGCGGGTGAGGAGGGCGTCTGTACGGTCGTCGACGGTTGGCCCTGCGGCGGCTGTGCATCGAAATGCGTGACGCCTTGGGCATCGACCCATTTGTAGATTTGAGCGGCCGAGCACCATGGGCTGAGACCGATCAGCAGAGTGAGGAGGAGCGTTCGCATGCTGATTCCTTGGCAAAAATGCGCAATTGACGCTAACAGAGTAGCGCTTTTCAGGTTTTTTCTTGCGTTCTCATGTGCTTACCCACAATTAACCACACAGACGACTTGACTTGCAGAGGGCGAAACAGAAGAATCCAAAGTCCGCTGTAGAGGGACTGCCAGAAGCAGACCCACTCGGTAGATCATGAGGCGCACATCCGCGCCGACCTGTTACACCCGCAACGCGTTACCTCGCGCTGGGTGGGAAAGGCCCGCAACACTTGGGACGATCCCAATACTTGCTCAGTCAGTGCTGACGTAGTCGGCGACCACCGTCGCTCATGCTCTGCCGAGAAGTAAACCTATTAAGACCCGCCCCTTTTTTGTGGACGGTATTCTGGCGTTTTAGAGGTGAACAACGTGGAGCTTTTATCTGGCGGTGAGATGCTCGTCCGCTTTTTGCGTGACGAAGGCGTCAAATATATCTACGGGTACCCGGGTGGTGCTCTCCTGCATGTTTACGATGCCCTGTTCAAAGAACCGGAAGTGACCCACATCCTGGTTCGTCACGAACAAGCGGCGACCCATATGGCTGACGGCTACGCCCGTGCCACCGGTAAAGCCGGCGTGGTATTGGTGACTTCCGGTCCAGGCGCCACAAACGCCATTACCGGTATCGCCACCGCCTACATGGACTCGATTCCGATGGTGATCATTTCCGGTCAGGTGCCAAGCACCATGGTCGGCACCGACGCGTTCCAGGAAACCGACATGATCGGTATCTCCCGGCCGATCGTGAAGCACAGCTTCATGATCAAGCACGCTTCGGAAATCCCGGAAGTCATGAAGAAGGCCTTCTACCTGGCGCAATCCGGTCGTCCGGGCCCGGTCGTGGTCGACATCCCGAAAGACATGACCAACCCGGCCGAAAAGTTCGAATACGTTTTTCCGAAAAAAGCCAAGCTGCGCTCCTACAGCCCGGCCGTTCGCGGTCACTCCGGGCAGATCCGCAAAGCAGCGGAAATGTTGTTGGCGGCCAAGCGCCCGGTGCTGTACTCCGGCGGCGGCGTGATTCTCGGCAATGGCTCCGCGCAACTGACCGAACTGGCAAAAATGCTCAACCTGCCGGTGACCAACACCTTGATGGGTCTGGGCGCATTCCCTGGCACTGACCGTCAGTTCATCGGCATGCTGGGTATGCACGGCAGCTATACCGCGAACCTGGCGATGCACCATGCCGACGTGATCCTCGCAGTGGGCGCACGCTTCGACGATCGGGTGATCAACGGCCCGGCGAAATTCTGCCCGAACGCCAAGATCATCCACATCGACATCGACCCGGCGTCGATTTCCAAGACCATCAAGGCCGACGTGCCGATCGTTGGTCCGGTCGAGAGCGTCCTGACCGAAATGGTCGCGATTCTCAAGGAAATCGGCGAGACCCCGAACAAGGAGTCCGTAGCCAGCTGGTGGAAGCAGGTCGATGAATGGCGCGGTGATCGCGGCCTGTTCCCTTATGAAAAGGGCGACGGCAGCAAGATCAAGCCGCAGACCGTGATCGAAACCCTCTGCGAAGTGACCAAAGGCGACGCCTTTGTGACCTCCGACGTTGGTCAGCACCAGATGTTTGCCGCGCAGTACTACACGTTCAACAAGCCGAACCGCTGGATCAACTCCGGTGGTCTGGGCACGATGGGCTTCGGTCTGCCAGCAGCGATGGGCATCAAACTGAGCTTCCCGGACGATGACGTTGCCTGCGTCACCGGCGAAGGCAGTATCCAGATGAACATCCAGGAGCTGTCGACCTGCCTGCAATACGGCTTGCCGGTGAAGATCGTCATCCTCAACAACGGTGTGCTGGGCATGGTTCGCCAGTGGCAGGACATGAGCTACGGCAGCCGTCACTCGCACTCCTACATGGAATCGCTGCCCGACTTCATCAAGCTGGCTGAAGCCTACGGCCACGTTGGCGTACGCATCACCGAATCGAAAGACTTGAAGTCGAAGATGGCCGAAGCGTTTGCCATGAAGGATCGCCTGGTGATCATCGATGTTGCGGTCGACACCAGCGAGCACGTCTACCCGATGCAGATCAAAGACGGCTCCATGCGCGATATGTGGCTGAGCAAGACGGAGCGTACTTAATCATGCGGCACATTATTTCCCTGCTTCTGGAAAACGAACCCGGCGCTCTGTCTCGCGTAGTCGGCCTGTTCTCGCAGCGCAACTACAACATCGAAAGCCTGACCGTGGCCCCGACCGAAGACCCGACCCTGTCGCGTCTGACGCTGACCACCGTGGGCCACGATGAAGTGATCGAGCAGATCACCAAAAACCTGAACAAGCTGATCGAAGTGGTCAAGCTGGTGGACCTGTCGGAAAGCGCTCACATCGAGCGTGAACTGATGCTGGTCAAGGTCAAGGCCACTGGCGCCCAGCGCGCCGAGATCAAACGCACCACCGATATCTACCGTGGGCAGATCGTCGACGTCAGCGCCAGCGTGTATACCGTTCAATTGACCGGTACCAGCGACAAGCTCGACAGCTTCATTCAGTCCATCGGCACCGCATCGATTCTGGAAACCGTCCGTAGCGGCGTGACCGGCATTGCTCGCGGCGACAAAGTACTCAGCATCTAAACCAAATTAGCGCATGGCCTGAACGGCCGGATATAAGGGGAAATTCATGAAAGTTTTCTACGATAAAGACTGCGACCTGTCGATCATCCAGGGCAAGAAAGTTGCCATCATCGGTTACGGCTCCCAGGGCCACGCTCAGGCGTGCAACCTGAAAGACTCCGGTGTCGACGTTACCGTCGGTCTGCGTAAAGGTTCGGCCACCGTTGCCAAAGCCGAAGCTCACGGCCTGAAAGTGACCGACGTTGCTTCCGCTGTTGCCGCTGCCGACCTGGTCATGATCCTGACCCCGGACGAGTTCCAGTCCTCGCTGTACAAGAACGAAATCGAGCCGAACATCAAGAAAGGCGCCACTCTGGCCTTCTCCCACGGCTTCGCGATTCACTACAACCAGGTTGTTCCGCGTGCCGACCTCGACGTAATCATGATCGCGCCGAAAGCCCCGGGCCACACCGTGCGTTCCGAGTTCGTCAAAGGCGGCGGTATCCCTGACCTGATCGCGATCTACCAGGACGCCTCGGGCAACGCCAAGAACGTTGCACTGTCCTATGCCGCTGGCGTTGGTGGCGGTCGTACCGGCATCATCGAAACAACCTTCAAGGACGAGACCGAAACCGACCTGTTCGGCGAACAAGCCGTTCTGTGCGGCGGTACCGTTGAACTGGTGAAAGCCGGTTTCGAAACCCTGGTTGAAGCTGGCTACGCGCCGGAAATGGCCTACTTCGAGTGCCTGCACGAACTGAAGCTGATCGTTGACCTCATGTACGAAGGCGGTATCGCCAACATGAACTACTCGATCTCCAACAACGCCGAATACGGCGAGTACGTGACTGGCCCGGAAGTGATCAACGCCGAATCCCGTCAGGCCATGCGCAACGCCCTGAAACGTATTCAGGACGGCGAATACGCCAAAATGTTCATCAGCGAAGGCGCAACCGGCTACCCTTCGATGACCGCCAAGCGTCGTAACAACGCCGCTCACGGCATCGAAATCATCGGCGAGCAACTGCGCTCCATGATGCCGTGGATCGGTGCCAACAAGATCGTCGACAAAGCCAAGAACTGAGTCGTCGTTCCTTGTACGAAAAACGCGGCCTCGGCCGCGTTTTTTCGTTTGGGCCGGTGCTTCTGGTATAAAGCTGCATCGTTTGTGGCCGAACTGTCGTCCTCAAGCCTCTGTCGAATTTTTTCCAAACCGTTGCAAGGTAATGTCCATGAGCGAACGTCCCGAAGAGCCGAACAAGGCTTCCGACGCCGAAAGCCTGCTGCCCATCGATGAACACATCGAAGAAGGGCACGACGCAGAAGGTCGTAAAGTCCGGCATCGTGGTATCTATCTGCTGCCGAACCTGTTCACCACTGCCAACCTGTTCGCAGGCTTCTATTCCATCATCAACTCGATGAGCGCCCAGGCCGCGTTGAGCGCCGGCGACTCGGTGAATGCGAGCAAGTACTTCGCTTTCGCTGCGATCGCGATTTTCGTCGCGATGGTGCTCGACGGCCTCGATGGTCGCGTGGCGCGCATGACCAATACGCAAAGTGCCTTCGGCGCCGAGTACGACTCGCTGTCGGACATGGTCGCCTTCGGCGTCGCGCCGGCATTGCTGGCCTTCGGCTGGGCGCTGGGAGACATGGGCAAGGTCGGCTGGATGGTCGCCTTCATATATGTAGCGGGTGCGGCGTTGCGTCTGGCGCGTTTCAACACCCAGGTCGGCACGGCGGACAAACGCTACTTCATCGGTCTGGCCAGCCCGGCGGCGGCAGGTGTGGTGGCCGGTATTGTCTGGGCGTTCAGCGATTACGGCATCCAGGGTTCGAAGATGTCGTTCCTGGTGGCCTTGATGGTGGCGGCGGCCGGCATGCTGATGGTCAGCAACATCAAGTACAACAGCTTCAAGGAGCTGGATCTCAAAGGTCGCGTGCCGTTCGTGGCGATCCTCGCGGTGGTGCTGGTATTCGCTGTCGTGTTCAGTGATCCGCCGCGCATTCTGCTGCTGGTGTTCCTCGCCTATGCGGCGTCCGGTCCGGTGCAATATCTGTTGCGTCTTCGTCGTCACAAAAACGCCGAGTGATGTAATTTCCCGCATACTCCGCAGTCTATGGGTGCACCTGTCCTCCAAAGCTGCGGAGTTGTCATGTTGATCAAGATCCCCAAAGCATCCGACTGCCATGAGTCGGATGTCACGCCTGAAGCCATTTATCTCTCCCGTCGCCAATTGCTCGGCGCCACTGCTGCCGGTATTGCCGTGAGCAGCCTGCCGCGCTGGGCCAGCGCAGCTGATGCCCCGCGTTACTCTGAAGTCGAATCCGGCAAGGCTCCGGCCTGGTTTGCCGAAAAGCTTCCTTCTACTCAATGGGGGGCGGTCAACGTCAAGGACGAGGCGATCACGCCTTATAAAGACGCGACGAACTACAACAACTTTTATGAGTTCGGTACCGGCAAGGGAGATCCCGCGAGGAACGCTGGCGACCTGAAAACCGAACCCTGGAGCGTGGTGATTGACGGGGAGGTGGGTAAGCCGGGGCGTTATGCGCTGGAAGACTTCATGAAACCGTATCAGTTGGAGGAGCGTATTTATCGTCTGCGCTGCGTCGAGGCGTGGTCGATGGTCATTCCCTGGATCGGCTTTCCCATCTCGGCCTTGCTCAAACAGGTCGAACCGACTTCCAAAGCCAAATACATCCGCTTCGAAACCTTGCAGGATCCCAAGAGCATGCCCGGCCAGCGTTCCGGTTTTGCCTTGATCGACTGGCCGTATGTCGAAGGCTTGCGTCTCGATGAGGCGATGAGTCCTTTGGCGATCCTGGCGGTGGGCATGTATGGCCGCGAACTGCCGAACCAGAACGGCGCGCCTCTGCGTCTGGTGGTGCCGTGGAAGTACGGCTTTAAAAGCGTGAAGTCCATTGTGCGCATCAGTCTGGTCAGTGAGCAGCCGAAGACCACCTGGCAAAGCATTGCTGCCGATGAATATGGCTTCTACGCGAATGTGAATCCTACCGTCGACCATCCACGCTGGACCCAGGCGCGCGAGCGGCGCCTGCCGAACAGTCTGTTCAAACCGAATGTGCGCGATACGCAGATGTTCAACGGCTACTCCGATGAAGTCGCTTCTTTATATACAGGGCTCGATCTGCGGAAGAACTACTGATGCGTTATCCGTTCTGGCGAGTGGGCGTTTTCATTGCTGCGGCGGTCTGGCCATTGCTGTGGTTCTATCAAGCGTTCGCCGATCTGCTCGGGCCTGATCCGGGCAAGGTGCTGGTTGATCGTCTCGGGCTTGGCACGCTGGTGTTGCTGTTGATTACGCTGAGCATGACGCCGTTGCAAAAGCTGAGTGGCTGGGCGGGGTGGATTGCAGTGCGCCGGCAGTTAGGGCTTTGGTGTTTTGCTTATGTGACGCTGCATCTGTTCAGCTATATGGCGTTTATCCTCGGGTTCGATTGGTCACAGTTGGGCGTTGAGCTACGCAAGCGTCCTTACATTATTGTCGGTGCGCTGGGCTTTCTCGGATTGCTGATACTGGCGGTGACGTCCAATCGTTATAGTCAGCGTCGTTTGGGAGCTCGCTGGAAGAAGCTGCATCGCCTGGTTTACCTGATTCTCGGACTGGGTTTGCTGCATATGCTGTGGATCGTGCGGGCCGATCTGGAAGAGTGGACCATTTATGCCTTTATAGGTGGCGTGCTTTTGCTGCTTCGTCTGCCGCCGGTGATGAAGCGAATCCCGCGTTTACTGGGTAAAAAGCAAAATCTGCAAGAAAAGCGAAGTTAACGGTTGACGGCAGATTCCAGAGGTCTATAATTCGCCCCACTTCCGGCGCAGTCGAAACGGAAAACTCCTTGAGATTCAAAGAGTTAAGCAGTTTTCGACAGCGGCTTGCTTCAGATCATCGAAGCCTGGAAGGAGTTGAAGGAGCAGTGATGTGTA